>NZ_JBIWAL010000092.1:0-13223 GCF_044760045.1 Pseudomonas sp. NPDC098747
TGCACTTCTTCCAGGTGGGTGAAGTGCGAGTTGCCTGGATCCTGGCAGTTGTGCATTTTGTTGTTGATGGCGACGATGATCGCGTCTTCCAGTTTGGTGGTGTAGTAGTGCTCTTGAGTACCTTGAGCCGAAGTACGGAACCACTGGATAACGATTTCGCTCATGCGCTCGCCCGAAGTCAGAGCAGCTTGCAGCAGTGGCGAAGCCTTGTCGTAGACTTTGGTGATCACAACTGGCTTGTGAACGCGCTGACCGGTTGGTTGGCCGGATTGCGGATCACGCGGGATGATTACGTCGTGGCTGAACGCCTGAACCATGACCTGGTCTTCGTGACCTTCCTGGTAGGTGTTGCCAACGGAGTCAGCGGTGAACGCGCCGGCAGTGATCAGGCCTTGTTTTTCGCCGGTAACCGACATGTACGCTGGTGTTGCCATGGGGTGCTCTCCTTGCGGATAAATTTAAGGTGCCCGGGGCGAAATCGCCCGGTGGGTGGCTGACTGTTATCAAGGAGCGTGCCAGGTTTTATTAAGCTCCCGGGAGCCGGGACCGAGAACGGCATGGATCGTCACTCAGCTCGTTTTTCACCGAGATAAAGGGAGGAAAGTGCGCAAAAAGTTGCGCAGTACTGCGCAACTTTTTGCGCACTTGGCTACAGGCCCCGTGGCATATGGGCTGTAGCGATTTTAAAGGCAAAATACTATGACCATGTGCGCAACTTCTTGCGCACTTTCAAAAAAGGTCACTCAACACATGAATGACTGATTTTTTCATAGCACTAAAGTCAAAACAGCATTTTTAGATGGACAAGCATTAGAAGCAGACCTTTGCACAAACCATAACAAACCGTAAGCCAATGGCTTTGCTCAAAAGTCCTCCAATTCAACGCCGAAATCGTCACTTGAGACTTGGGCCATTTCATTGAGCCGCTGGCGCAATGCAGCGGTCAGCTGCCGCTCCACCTCCCATGGATCAGACAGAGCAGCGAGCTGTGGTGCCAATTGCGGCGACAGGCTCATCAACGAATGATTGAGCGAACGTGCCGTTTCAAAAGCGGCTTTTTGCACAAAGCTGATCTCGACCAGCTCTCCCTGCGCCTTGCGAAATTCCATTTCTGCCATGCGCGCCAGGTAATGCTCGCGATGCGCTCGTGCTTTCTGAAAGTCTGGAGTCTGCCCATGAGCAAGATCAGCGGGCGGCGGGCGGCGGCGCAGCCATGTTAGTCGGCTCGGATTGAGCTGCAACGTGACTGTACACATCACGCTGAAGCCGCTCCTGTTGGTGGCGAGCAGCGACGGCAAGGTACCGAAGGAACGCTCTAGAGTTAGAGTGATCGAGCTAATCGATCCAGCTTTGCAGCTGATGCGAGAGATTGTTGCTGCAGCTAAAGACGCGCCAGCAGAGGAAATCACCGTAATTCAGCGCGACAACATCACATCCAAAAGGATGTAAGTCAGATTTCTTTTCCGTAGCTCCACCAGCGGCTTGTTATGGAGCGGCAAAACCCTCAGCAACTGGTTTACTGCACATCTGAAAATGGCAGAAGTCCGGCACCGGGGCGCCAATCAATGTCGCCACACTTTCGCCAGCCAGATGTTGTCTAGCTACGTTCCGGTTGAATGGGTGGCGAGGCAGCTTGGACACGCTGACACAACGATGGTGAGAAAACATTATGGGAGGTGGATACCCTAAGACACCAAGAGCATGGCGGGTGTTGTGTCAAAAATGCTGGGGTTTAGACAGGACTAGAGCGGCATGTCGGGCAAGGTTTATGCCCTAGAAATGCCCTAAATGAATTCACAGAAACGAAAAAGCCCCCGTAATCAGCAATGATTACGGGGGCTTCGTCTTGTTCAATAATGGCGGAGAGATAGGGACTCTCGAAAACCACCCTTCAACCCAAGAAACCAAGGCATTACTGGGCCTTATGCTCGTATAGTAGTAGAAAATAGTAGTAGAATTCAGCTCTCATCCGAGGGCGACTCATGGCAGACCATATTTTCCAAAAGAAAGGCGAATCCACTTGGTATGTACGTCTCGACATTCCTAAAGACGTGCAGTTGGCCTTTGACAATCGCAGGGTGCTAATCCAATCGCTGAAGACAGGCCTACGCTCTGAAGCCATGGAACGCCGCCTAGCCTGGCTCGCCAGATGGAAAGCAGACATCAACGCTGCCAGAGACAGGAAGCTATCAGAGCGGGATGAATGGAAAGAGGAAATCCAAGAGCTGACCCGACGGAATCAAGCAAGCAAGGAAAAATGGATTCCTACGCTGTTTGCTCCCCGCTCAAAGGATAATGCTCCACCAGCAGATATTTTGGCGTACACGGAGTCCATTGCGCCGATTCTCAAGGAGCTTTACGAAGGCGGCATGGAAGGTCCGGTTGCAGCATTCATTGAGACCTATCACGAATACCTCGAAGGCTTGAAGCACAAAATGTCGCCGGGTGAAGGGGCCGAGCTTGGGGTGAAAATCTCAGACGCCTTTGCAAAGCTGCACATGGAGATCACAGCCGAGTATTACGACCTTTCGCCGGATGAGCGTGCGGATATGCAGGAGCTTGCCGCCGATCCGAAAAGCTACAGGCCCAAGTCCCCAATCACACCTGCCCGTATCCAGAAACTCAGAGCCTTCTTAGAGAAGGTCGGTAAAGACCCGAAGACAATTGACACTTTGGTAAGGCGTGTAGAGCTATTCAGCGCCTACGTACGTGAGAAAGGGCTACCGATCAGCTTTGACCTCGTGTCTGCCTACCTAGACCAGCTAACTGACGCTAAGGGCGTGCCACTCACCTCTAAGACCAAGAAGCAGCATATATGGGCAGGTAACACGTACTGGAAATGGGCCATCAAATATGATGAAGACTGGCGTCAGCAGTACAAAGGCCAGCCCTCCCCATTTGAAAAACACGACCTACCCGTGGTCAAAGGTGAGTCAGTCAGTTGGGCTGTATTCACTCGCAAGGACGTGGAGCGATTGCATGTTGCAGCCTTGGAGAAGGAAGACAAGCCACTGGCCGACCTGATCGCCCTAGCCGCCTACACTGGGGCACGCCTTGAAGAAATAGGTCGAGTCCACCGCGACACCGTCACCCTCAAAGATGGTGTACCGATTGCCTTCTCCATTTTAGAGAGCAAAACAGAGGCCGGTGTCCGTGAGGTTCCGATTCATACCGCCATTGCCCCGCTTGTCCAGTCTCTACTAGATGCATCAGAAGACGGATACCTGCTAAAAGGTCGAGCGCTTGGGGAAACCAATAAATATGGCAATCGACTTGATGCTGTAGGAAAACGCTTTGGACGTCTAAAGACTGCTGCAAAATTTGATAAATCATTTGTGCTGCACTCAATTCGTAAAACCGCAATCACTGAGGTGCACCGTGCAGGAGCCAGCTCTACTGTCATGCCCGCATTATTTGGACATGAGACCGGCATGATCACATTTGATCTTTATTCCGCAGGACCAAGCCTTGAGCAAAAAACCGAGGTAATCGAGCTTTTATCATACGAATTTGATTTGGCGTGATACCCCCTTCATAGCGCCTTGCAAACTGATTCTGGGCAGATAGTTACGAATTGAGGAAGGGGCTGTGCATTTAAACGTATGCAATCATGGTATTTCGGGGGAGTTTTTAAAGGTTGGAGACGTTTCCAGCTTAAACCCGTGTCCGTGGTTGGTTTTGAGGTTACCGTCGTTTTGAAGGCTATTTCTTCCGCCGAAACTTTATTTTAACTAATTCATTTCCACAACTTGTTTAATGCTGTAGAATAGATGCCCTCGCTCGTTTTTCTTTCGTTAGTGGGCCTTCTTGTGGTTTGGCTAAATACTTGTCCTCAAGAAGTGGTATACAGTCGCCGTTACAAAGCATGACGGTGCATGCATGAAGTTGCCGACGCAAGTCGGTTCCGGTGAGGCTGCGGGTGATTGAGCTTGTTATGTCAGTCAGGGAGCCGGACTACCGCCTAACCTTCCGTTAGGTACAGCATACAAGCTGTGATCATTCTCGTCTCAAGTGCAGAGCAGGCCTAGCCTGTAGCATTGGGTCAGAAGGTTGTGTAGACCTTGGGGATAAGGCTCTGCTTTTTTGAGTACTCCTATCTCCTTGGGGAAGTTCTACCAATTTTCTGAACTCAGTGCAGAGTATCTATAACAATAGATTAATAACATAAAGTCTCTACAACACCTAACACACACATAATAATCTAAATACAACATTAAGCTGTCGTACATATGCAACTAGTTGTCGCACTTAGGTAAGCAATTAAGCATTAAGTTTGATATTCTTTATGAACTGGTAGCTTTTACCAAATCCAAGCTTTCAGCAATACAACTTAGATACTAAAACCAAACTGTACTGGTAATATAAGTTCAACTTTGTTTAACTGTATCTGTACAAAATCGAGTTTTATTTAGTATAATAAAATGAGAAAGGGAAGAAAGCAGAGATGAAAAAAAAATCTGCTTCTTTCTCTTTGATAGTTAGTCAGCTCAACCCCTCGCTTATTCCTCGTAAAAAGAATACATCGACCTGATGATGCTTAATAAGAGTTTGCTCTCATCTAGGTCAGTGTAGGCGGCTATTGTTTTCCTTCTTTACAATAGCTGTCAATTAAAAAACTTCTGAAGTTTCAAACCACAATTCGCGCTAGAGATTTAGTCTGAGTTGTGGTTTGTTTTTGCTTTAAATTCCTTAATCTTGAATATTCCAAAACATAAACGGAGGGCTTTTTAACGCCCATGAAATTGATAAAACAATGTAAGTGGTGTGGCAGTGAAATGCTAACCACACGAAGTTCCAAGATTCTTTGCTCTCAGAAATGCCATAACCATTTCCACTACTGGCGACATAAAACAATGCCAGGACTTGGCCCCGCTATCGCATTTAAATACATCGATGACTGCCTTTCCGAGGGCAACCATCCAAACGAGCAGCACCCGATCCACCGCACTGATGAAGTAAATGCTGAACAAACCAAATCTACATAACCTGTAAGGAACACATATGAACTGTGAAATCTGCGGCACCTGCTTCGAAGCAACCAATAAAAATCACCGTCACTGCGGCAATAATTGCAGCGTCAGCTTGTATTCAGCACGAAGGAAAGTTCGCCTAAGCATCAAAGCTGCTTTGAAAGCGCTCAAGACCCCTGAGAAAGTAAACCAATTTAACCAAGCCCTCGAACAACTACTAGAAGGAGCTGCCTGATGAATACAGAAACTCGTCAAGTTAAAATAAATCTACCACTTGATCTGATTGAATTGCTCGAACGTGAGGCAGTGCAATATCCGAGTTTTACCAAGATGATGCAGGCCGTTTGTCGCCGCTACTTTTTGCACCAAAGTCTTCGTGAAGAATTCGCTAAATTGGAGAAATAACTCATGCGACCACATCTCAATGAAAGAGCTTCAAACGAGCTTTTAGAAATCATGCGACATTACGACCACGGCTCTCCCAATCACACACTTAACATTTTGATTTCGTCTCTTCACGACTCTTTATTCAAAACCAAACGTCCTAGCCCATCAGATGAGGTAAATATCAATGACTACAGCAGCACCGAAAAACAATAATAATGCGATTGATGCGGTAAAATCGCGATTTGTACGAATCCCTTCAGATAGCTCTTACCCTAGGTTCCGTGACTTGGTGACGGGCATTGACCAAGGGGATGCAGGCATTATCTCTCACTACTATTCACAACAAGGCGGTATTGAGCACAATGCATCCTATCTACTTGCGTGCTTACCTTGGGCTTATGGTGAAGGTTTTAAACCTAATGCAGGCACGGTGCTTGAAGGGGGACTGATTAATCTGTGGAAGGCTCCTGACATTCAACCTACAGGTCAAAAGGTCACTAAACAGCAGGTATCTTTGTTCATTGAGTTTCTAGAACGATGGTTTCCGGACGATATCGAACGCCGGTACTTCGGATGGTGGCTTTCCCATGTGGTTCGGAAGCCTGAACAACGAATCATTGCGACACCCGTGCTACGCAGCCAACATGGGGTTGGTAAGGGCTTTCTAGTGGAGACCCTGCTGTCAGGACTGCTAGGCCGGTCATCAGTGTGTGTATGCGCTCTTAAGGACGTCGTAGGCGATTTTAACGATGTGATATCAGGTAAGACTCTCGCCTTGATTGATGAAGTTTACAAGAGCAAGAAAAGCACCACAGACGCCCTCAAGAGCTTCCAGGGTAACGCTACGATTCCCCTTCACCGCAAGCACAAGCCAACAGTGACGATTGATAACTATCTGAATTTCATCATCACCAGTAATGACCATCTCCCTCTTGTTTTGGAAAAAGGAGATCGCCGTTTCTGGATACCGGAATTCATTCGTCACAAAGAAACGATACAAGAGACCTCAGAATTCATCAATACAAAGCTCAAGCCTTGGCTGATGTATGAAGGTGGGATGCAACTCGTTAGAAACTATCTTGAGCAGGTGGACCTTGGTAGCTATCACCCAACTGATGCACCACCGATGACCGTCCCTAAGCAAGAACTGATGGGGTTTAGCAGTGCCGACAAGCTGGAAGATCTACTGGGCGAAGTGGTTGAAAAGAACAAGGTACTGACTGTCAAAGCTATCAAAGACGCCTTCTTAAGCGAATTCGATCATGGCCTGAGTGACATGGCAGTTGCAAACGTACTTTTGGCTGTGGGTTGCAAACAACGCCGAACAAAAGCACAACGGTACTACATTACCCCTTTCGGCTATGAAAGTGGGCTGACAGTAGAATCCACTCCGAAAGAACTTGAGACTCATATGCCCTGCAATGGTTTTTGAGTGACGGGATTGGTGACAGGGTGACAGGTAGGGTGACACCTACCCATATAAGCCGTCATCACTGTAAGCCCCGCAGCCTATAAGGTTCAGTCAATAGGTGACAGGGTGACAGCTTTAGTTAACCTTTTTTAAATAAGATGTTAGTAAGTCAAAGAGCGAAGCGAATTGACGTAGGCAAGCGATAGCGTAGCCGTAAGATGTTCTTCCCGCCTATGTAAAGGCATTCCCACCACTAATAGAATCTGCTCCCTCATAAGAGCAAATAACGGGCAGCTTTTGCCCATAACAAAGCCGTAAGGCATCTAAACCACAGAAGGAAATACAAATGGAAAACGTAAATAAGCATGTCAGCCTCCAAAGCTTCCAGTTCGATCAAGAAGTATTTGATAAACGATTGAAGAACGCCATCTTTAGTTTCAAAAGCTCAGCAGCAGCATTGGAAACTATTCATGAACCTGTGTCCCTAGCTATTCCAAAGATTATGGAAATGGCACAGAAAGGACGAAAACTCAGTCAGTTCCGATCTCCTCAAATCCTAAACGGCTATCTCCTCGTGTGCTTTGAGAAAGAAAATCTAGACGAGGAGTTGAAGCGAATTGAGCAGGAGGTGAAGGCTCAATATGAACTTGAGCTGGAAGCAGAAGAGGAACGAAACATTCAGCTCCTAGCTCAGCAGCTCTTTACTCAAAAGAAAGCAAAAGAAAGCAAAGCCCTTCAAGTAAAAGAAGAGAAGGAAATGGCCTCTGCTTTGGCTGAAGCTAAGGAAGTATTCCAAAACCTTAAAGCCAGTTAATGTACTTCTGGCTAATCACAGGCCGACCCGTCAGCGCCGATAGAATCGCGAGTACATTTATACCTAGCGTTGTGACTTCCCAGCCGTTGCGTAACGGCAGGGTGTCATATCTGATTGATAGTCCCATCTCAAACATTGATGTGTACAAGATACTTTATGACTTGGACGCAATGTCGTTGTTGTGGGTCAATCAGCGTCTGATTATAAATGGCAAATCTATTGGTGGACACGACGATGTTTCCGCCTTCAACACTTTTATCGACACGTACGCTTTAACGTACGCCAACGAAACACTTTCCCATCTAAAGAAATCGGAGTAACAAAATGCCAATTAAGAAAGTTCTATTTCCCAAAACCTACGAAGAAAAGCTCTTAAGCAAACAATACTTCAACAAGAAAGAGAAACTACCAGAACCCGAACCTGCTCCTAAGTCGAAGCTGTCTGCCGAAGAACTACAAAGTTATATTGATATTTTGTTGGCGGCTAGCAAGCCAACTGAAAGCATTGATCATACTATGCAAATTCTTTTGAAGAAATTCCCTAAACAGGATTAAGCAGGGATGTAAGAAAATTGGAAATAGGGAGGCTCATGCCCCCCTTCTTCCTTGTACCCCGCATATTTGTTAACTTTTTGACGCCAACTGTTTAGCACGATGCATTCCTCCGCCAATAATGTAATATTATAACACTTGGCGAAATCATAAGTTAAAACGATAAAGAATAAGAAGGTTTAAAGATTGAATAACGTTGCAATAGCTGTCCTAGTGGCGTTCGCACTTGTCAGTATGATCTGTATTTCATTACTGACATTTACATTGCTCACGGCGAAGGTTGATCGTAGTGGCGATGATGCGATCCGTCACAGAATGGATTCACTGGTTAACTACACCGAACAGAAAGTCAATAATACTGCTGAAAGGCAAGATAGGATGAACAACGAAATGGAATCACACATTAGAATCTTAGAGTCTCGAATTAAACTACTGCAAGGCCGTAACCAATGACCTATTTTTATTGGTTCCTTCTAAAAGTTTCGGTAGACAACCTAGACAGCAGCACAAAGCCTTCTATTGGCTCGTTCTCGCCACTTAGAGAGCGCTGGCAGTTCCTAGATAGGTCCGGACGCTGGTCAATGCAGATTGAGTCTGAAGTCACCCCTAGCGAAGCCTACGGCTTGTTTAAGGGGTTTACGGCAAAGCTGGCGCGGTGATCGCCGGTGCTGGATGGCCCGCTGCACAACGGGCTGTAAAACGTTACAAACACAGATGCCTGCTATGCTAATTATTGAGCGAAACTTCAATTTGCCAAAACCTTGATACAACACCGAATGTAATGATGAGGGATCAATATGGCCAAGTTTAAACCTGAAGTGTTGGGAGGGTTTGGTGAGGATATTGCAATCCGATATCTACAGAGCAAAGGATTCGAATTAGTTGCTTTCGGGGTTGGTGGAAAGTCTGCTGCCTCTGAGCTAATGAAGAGTATGCCTTCAGTAAGTGGATATTGGATCGGCTCATCGAGAGCCGACTTGGCTGCTCTCCAATTCTCCAATGACAATGTTTGGATAAGTGGTACGACACCATCTTGGGCTGACCTCACTGATGACGACATTGCACTGCTTGCATCAGTTTGTAAGAATACTTCGAAGTGCGATATGCGTGACAGCAGTGCCAAGAAGTGTCCCTGTGGAAGTGGAGTTGGGTTGTTCAGTCAAGACAATCTTGAGAGAACGTTCCCGAAAGGAGTTTCTGTCTTATACAAGGACGGCGTGGAGCAAAGAAGAAGTGCGATGCACTTTGCCTACGAGTGTTCAAATCGGTTCTCCGAGTTGATTGCCTCGGATCATAAAGGAGATGTACTTCCGTTAGGAAACTTCATGCGGGATAACCAACTAATTTCCGGTTACATCAGGAAGCTGTGGGAGAAGTATGCAGCAACGGACCTAAAACTCCCCTACAGTGGTGCTGATATTAAAAATGCAGGTATGTCAACTCCTGAAGCTGAGGCAATGAAGAACGCCAATCGAGCGCGGTTAGCTGCGTTTCCTGCGGGGCATCCGGGCAGGTTTGACTATATAGCAAAAGATGACACGGGTCTTGTTGCCGTCGAGGTTAAGGTAAACACATCAACGATGTCGTACTGGCAGCAGCTTCGCTTCATGCTGCTGAATAAATTGGGGCACAGAACGATGCTTGTTAACGTCAAGGGCACACACGAAAATCTTGAAAGGAGTTGTTTAAATTCCGATTTTTGCGGCGTGATGGTTGAGGTTAATAATAATCCGGAAGTGGAAGCAAAGGAACTGGATGGGTACTCGTTTCTTGAGATTATGGAGACTGTTCCGCGTAACTGGATTTATTTCTAAGAGAGAGCGGTAGGTTCGCCAGAACCTACATGAGCCGAATAGAAACAGGCGGAGCCACCCAAGCCTAGACGTGATCCAGGTTCTTGCTGATACGCTTGGCACGTCTTTGTCAAAAATGCTCGAAGGTTTCTAGAGAAGGCCCGTTCAATTGCGGCCCTCCCTTCAATGAGAGGTCTCAAACGTGGACTACGATGATTTCTCTAACGTAAAGGTTGAACAGCCATGCCAAATTATTCAAACGCCAACATCGCCACAGCGGACGCACTGACGCTCCTTCTCCACAACCAGCACGCCATAGCTGCCGCAATCGAGGAGGTCACTAAGTGGCTTTCTAAGAATGGCGTGGGGAGCGTTGCTGAAAATGCACTGGCTGCTATGGAGACTCTGGACGGGAACGCTAAAAATCTCAGCGAAGCTATCACACGGCTACGGCAGATTTAGGGGATCATTAAACGACCGTTAAACGATACCATCCAGACAGACGGTATTAAGCATCATAAAAATAGGCTTTGTGCATTGTTGATACCTTGGTACACTGATACCACGTTAAACGATACCGGAGCCAACATCATGTCACGCACCTTCCTCTACTGCCGCGTCAGCACCTCCAACCAGTTCACTGAAAACCAAGTGCAGGAAGTGAAAGCGGCTGGCTTCGATGTACAGGCCAGTCGTGTAGTGGAAGAAACGGTGTCGGGTAGCGTTGCTGCAAAGGAGCGTGCAGGCTTCCAGAAGCTATTAGAGCGTATGGAATCAGGTGATGTGCTAATCGTTACTAAGCTGGACCGGTTGGGGCGTAACGCAATGGATGTGCGCCTAACCGTAGAGCATTTAGCCGCCACCGGTATCCGAGTTCACTGCTTAGCCCTTGGTGGTGTAGACCTGACCAGTGCAGCAGGCAAGATGACCATGCAAGTGCTGGGGGCTGTAGCTGAGTTTGAACGTGACTTGCTGATCGAGCGTACACAGCAAGGTTTGCTGCGGGCCAAAGCAGAAGGCAAGAAGCTTGGCCGTCCTGAGGCCACAGACACCACAGCAGATGTTCAGCGCCTGAAAGCACAAGACAAAACTCAGGCACAAGTAGCTACTGAGCTGAAGATCGGCATAGCTACAGTGAAGCGTCATTGGAACAAGTGATGACGATCCGCAAAGAGATGAAGACTGAAGCACTTCCCCTCTCAGAAACCCTCTTTTCTAGGCAGTTTCAACCACTCTGAGGCGTTCTAGCGCCTCGCCCCTCTCCCTGTCAGGGATAGCCAGTGAGCCACCCCAAGGCTCTCATATTTCTACATTTGCCGAATAGGATTGTTTCGCATTTGTAGCTGGTCTTAACCGTGGTGCCTTAGCGCCAATATTTGCGAATACCCAGCCCTCTTCTAAGCTAGCTACCATCGAAACGTCACAAAACTGCAAGGGAAGGCGCCATGGCTCATGAAGTAAAGATCAACCTTCAATCTATGCTGGTGCAGCGTCAGGACGTAGAAGTTGAAGTGAAAAAGGATGGTGGCAAGCTCGGCACTATTCTCATAAGCCAAGGCAACATCGAATGGCTTCCATCTGGCAATCATGTAAATAAATACAATCTCACCTGGACGCAATTCTCTGAGTTTATGGAGGAACACGGCATGCCAAAGAGGATGTAATGTTTCCGCTTCGCATGTGAGCCCTGCACGCAGGGCTTTCTTGGCAGCCATCAGGCTGAAGGAATTGAAAAATTGATGCCCCATGCTCATATTTGCCAAGCAGGCACGCGACACATATTTCCGAGTAGATTAGGCGAAGCTGAAGGGGGGGTCATTTCAGTTTGCAGGCCTGAAGAAAACGATCAGTTTCCCTCGTAGAACCTGATGGGGATGCAGTGCCGGACCATTTGAAATCAGCTTCTTTGACCTGCATTCCAATTTGTATGTTCGTGTTAGCGTCGCGTATTTCTTTCAACAGTTCTAGGATGCTGTCCCTATCGGACGTAGCGACCTGAATGTATTTCTCGTTTCGCTGAGAGCTCTGCGCAGCAAAATCACGGATTTGACTTTGGTCTACCTTCACCAAAAGCCTCCAGTTACCACGACCCATCCCCTCCTTCCATTTAGACTGCTCAATTAAGCTGAGCGTCAGATTTTCGGAGTCGCAGTCGAAGATTAGTGCGTGATATGCGTCAATTTCCCCAATGAGCATGGCCGTCTGCCCGCCAGAGAAAATATCGTCTTTAGTGGTCGTCATCCACCCAGCACAGGCTAGTGATGAGAAGGTCAATCCTACTACAGCAGCTACAAAGCTAAGTTTTGGCATGTGCCTTCCCTTTCATATGCGCCGAGCAAGAGCGCTCGCACCACTAGCGTAGTCCAGTGATGGCATTTTGTAACCAGCTAAGGAAGGACACAGCACAAGCCCGAACCAAAATTCTTCGGATTTGAGTAGTAGAAACGAGTAGTAGAACCAGAAACGAAAAAACCCCGTAACTCATTGAATTACGGGGTTTTTCTATGTATGGCGGAGAGATAGGGATTCGAACCCTAGGTACCGGTGAAGGTACAACGGATTTCGAATCCGTCCCATTCGGCCACTCTGGCATCTCTCCAACGGCGCGCATCATAACAACACTTTTACCGAAAGCAAACACTCTTTCGAAAATTTCTCCGTGCTATCAGATGCTTGCGTCGATTAAAGCGGTACGCCCAGACGATTGGCGACTTCTTCGTAGGCTTCGATAACGTCACCGAGGCCCTGGCGGAAGCGGTCTTTGTCCATCTTCTTCTTGGTGTCCTTGTCCCACAGACGGCAGCCGTCCGGGCTGAACTCGTCGCCCAGGACGATGGAGCCGTCGCTGAATACGCCGAATTCAAGCTTGAAGTCGACCAGCAGCAAACCGGCGTCGTCGAACAGTTTGCTCAGGACTTCGTTGACCTTGAGCGACAGTTCTTTCATGCGAACCAGTTGCTCGGCGGTGCCCCAGCCGAATGCCACAACGTGGGATTCGTTGATGAACGGATCCCCCTTGGCGTCGTCCTTCAGGAACAGTTCGAAGGTGTACGGATTGAGCTTGATGCCCTCTTCGACGCCCAGACGTTTGACCAGGCTGCCCGCGGCGTAGTTACGCACGACGCATTCGACCGGGATCATGTCCAGCTTCTTCACCAGGCACTCGTTGTCGCCCAGCAGTTTGTCGAATTGGGTCGGAATGCCGGCCGCTTCGAGTTTCTGCATGATGAAGGCGTTGAACTTGTTGTTCACCATGCCTTTGCGGTCGAGCTGTTCGATGCGCTTTCCGTCGAACG
>NZ_JBIWAL010000093.1:0-13088 GCF_044760045.1 Pseudomonas sp. NPDC098747
GCGGAAAAGGAACGGCGTTGTTTGGTCATCTGACACCTCGATCTGGCGAGCATTCTCGCCTAAATGGGTGTCCGGTTTCATTAGACCACTACAATCTGGACCAAGATTCGATTGGTGTCGGCAAAGGTTCTCGCCCTAGGAAAATGGCTAGCCGTTCACTTTCCTTATCAGGGTAATGCATCGAAGGTAACGCCTCCGACACTGCAAAGTTTTAGTTCTTCCTCGACAAAGAGAGACGGCCTGTCCTGGCGTACGCTCTTCCTACCGCGGGTACTCCCGCTTGCTAGGTAGAGATCGTCAGATGAACCGCGACGAGTCGTCACGTCAGTTCCCCAAGTGCATGCCAAATGGTTGGGTACCTCCAGTACCGGCATGGTCGGCATTGGCACCGCATGATGGTCAGCTCATCGTGGCCTACTACGGTGTTCAGTCGGCCCATGGCGCCGACGCAAGGGAGGTGGGCGAGTTTCGCGACTGGCTTTTGGACGCTCTCCGGCATGCGGGTGACGCAGTACATAGTGAGTATGCCGCGTACACCGATGCGCAGGGTTATCACACCTGGTTGTGCATCAGTTACTGGTTGGACGAAGCGCGTCATGCACATTGGGAAGCCAGTTTGGTCCATCAGGATTACTGGCTGTCCGATGTGCGTCTGAGTAGTTCGGTTGGCGTGTTTCGGGAGATCTTGACCATCCCGGCCGATCGGTTCGAGGCGTTGCAGTCCGACACTCAAGAGAGAGTGGGTGCCGCCCATGTCTGTCCAGTGCTCCACGGTCCGATTCGCGAGCACAACTACTGGGGGGTAACACGAGATCGTATCGCGGCCAGTGGGTATGACCAGATGGCTTCAGACTCTGCCGGGCTGACTTTTGATGCTCTGGAGGGTGGCACCTTAGGTCGTCGAGTCAGGGTTCAGATCCCCAGCAATCTTGCGGTTATTCGTTCGGGGCAGGCGTACGGTGACCTCCAGGGGCAGGAAAAGGACATCTATTTTGGCGAGATTGAGCCTGCGTTGCGCGCGGGCATGGACTTCCTGAGCGATCACCCGTTGGAAACAGGGTGTTTTTCTTGCCGTCTGCTGCGCGAGACAGATGCCTCCGGTTTACCGTTGTCACGCAGTTTTGGTTTGGCCCATTTTACGTCTCTGAGTCACCTGGAGGACTGGGCCCGAAACCATCCTACTCATCTGCGAATTTTTAACAGCTTTGTTGCGATGGCCACCAAGCTGGGCGGGGATCTGAAGTTGCGCCTATGGCACGAGGTCGCTGTGCTTCCAGCGCATGGCCAGATCTTCGAATATATCAATTGCCACCCTGACACCGGGCTATTGGCCCAAGCCAAACCCAATCTGTTCTCTAGCTCTCAAGACTCAGGAGTCCAGGCATGAGCCTCGTTCATCCCAAATACAAGGCGGCCGTCGTTCAGGCTGCGCCAGTGTTCCTCGACCTCGACGGGACGGTGGATAAAACCATCGCCTACATCGAGGAGGCCGCAGCGCAGGGCGCCAGCCTGATTGCGTTCCCGGAAAACTGGATTCCCGGATACCCTTGGTGGATTTGGCTCGGTACACCGGCCTGGGCCATCAGCCGGGGGTTTGTTCAGAAGTACTTCGACAACGCGTTGCATTACGACAGCCCTCAGGCGCGGCGACTGGAAGAGGCGGCTCGGGTCAATCGCATCTGCGTGGTGCTCGGTCACGCTGAGCGTGACGGAGGCACTCTGTACTTAGGGCAGTGGATTATCGACGCCAACGGTCAGACGGTCGCCCGGCGTCGAAAACTGCGTCCAACCCACGGCGAGCGCACGGTATTCGGTGAAGGTGACGGCAGCGATCTTGCCGTTCACGATACCTCTCTTGGCCGAGTCGGTTCGCTGTGTTGTTGGGAGAATGTGCTGTCGTTGAACAAGTTCGCAATGTATTCCCAGCAGGAGCAAGTGCACATCGCCGCTTGGCCTGGTTTTTCGACCTATGAACCGTTTGCTCCTGCGTTGGGTTGGGAAGTGAACAATGCAGTAAGCCGCGTTTATGCCGTCGAAGGTGGTTGCTTTGTGTTGGCGCCTTGTTCGTTGATTTCTCCTGAAATGTTCGAGTTGCTTTGCGACAGCCCTGACAAGCAGCTTCTGGTTGTAATCGTCAAGGTGCAGTAGGAATTCGTGACAACCATGGCCTCATCACAGCCGTAGAACGCTTTAGCAGAGATCGCCTGCTAAAGCGCAGCGTTGCCCACAGAACCTGTGGAGTTTTTGGCCTGTATGACCATGTTCTTGCCTACCCATCCGAGGCCGTTGGTCATTGATAAACCCCTAACTCAACCCGCTCCAGGTAGTCTTCGACAGCCTGAAACCCAAGAGAGTTATCGATAAGATCAAGAGGGACGTTGCCTGCAAGGTGCTTACAAGGTCGATCGAGCCATTCTTCGGCAAGCCGCTGTGTGCCAAAAACAGTCGTCGCGTGTTCTAGAACCTTCGCGTATTGAAAGGCCACCGCGCTCTGCTGGACGTTAAGGCGAGCTGTCTTCGAGTCATCACCCTGCCGTTGGCTCGTTCGGATGGGCTTGCCGACGATCCGCCCGATGACCCTCGATGACGAGTAAAGCTCAGAGACCGAGAGCATGGCCTGAACATCTTTGAGGGCGAAACCCTCCCTGGCCAGCAAGAAAATACTGAGCTGGCTCAGCTGTTCGATTTTGACTTGGGTCAAGTATTCCGTAGGCTTACGGGCTGGCGGTGTCGATTTAGCTGTTTGGGTAGGAGGAGAAACCATCTGGCTGACTTCGTTTGCGACATTTGAAGCTAGCCTAGCCCGATTTGATGCGTCGCGCATGGTGGCCTGCACCGAATTGATCAGGTCGTCCGGCAGTTCGCCCAACGTAATTGAAATGCTGATGGGCACATTGACGTTGAGGTTGTAAAGGTCGGTATCCCCAAAAGGAGCACTACGCCTGGCGCCAAGACAAAGCTCGATGGCATCCAGGATGGTAAATTTTCCGCTGTCACCCGGCCGAATCAGGCAATTGAAGCCCGGGGGAGGGTGACTAGTAATTTCGCAAGCGGCAAGCACGCGAATTCCGGAAATCTGAAAACTACTCTGCATGATCTTGCTCACCGTTCGCAGTTCGCAGTTCGAACCACATTGGCCATCACCTCTAAAGCCCAGCAACTGCAGCACCGACCCGAGTAAAGAAAATATAATGAATCAGTCTGACAGGTCGCAGCAGTAAAAAATTGCTAGAGCGACAGGGACTGAAGTATTAATTGGATATGACCGCAGATTTTCGCAGCGACCGTGAAAACCCCGAAGTAATGTATGGATAGCGCTTGAGAGGGAGGTTATCTTGCGATTAGTTCACGTTTTATCTGCAAAATTGCTTCGGCGGTCTATTAGCGGTCAGGTGAGCAGGTACATGATTGAGGTTATTCTGTAAGTGAGACTTTCAGGGGTGCTCGATAAGATCTGAGTACGAGTAACTAATTGGCCAACAGCTAGCGGTTGATCTAAAAAATAAAAAATCGATCCTCTTGTTGTTGTATCCCCATTCGGCTGAATACTTACAGTGAGCACCATCTTCATCGATCAGCAGTCCAGGATATATTTCATTTTCTTGGCCATTCCATTCGATAAGGTGGCAATGCATTTTTTCCGAGACAAGCTTTGCATTTGACAGGATGGCATGGATGCAAATGGCTTGGGACTCATCATCAGTCCACACCAAATCGATCTGAACGGCTGTCTTGGTCATGTTGAATCTCGTCATTGGTGGCTGCGCCAATATTAGACCGTTAGCGCGGGGGCGCCAAGTCTGTAGGCTGCCAGGTCCGACGTGGCAGATAATCTCTGTACAAAATGGATTAAAAATCAAAAATGGTATGCGGACTCACGATTTCAGATAATTAGTAGTCGTTTTTTTGGTATTTAGTTCGGTGCGCTGTACCGGTCATTGCTAGGAGGTTCCGCCCAGACACATGATTTAACAAGTGGGCGATGTCAGATGTTCATAAGTCCACAAAAGGGCTGTCAGAGCTAGCTAAGCGGTCGATGAGTAGAAAGATGTGTTCATCGATGTGTGTTCATGATTGTTGGGCCGACACTGTGAGCGAGCTGTTCCCGAGTGTTCGCTGATGCATTCTGATCTCCCGTTGTTTGGCGTTGGGAGGGCAGTAAGTGAACGCAAGAGAGGGGATTAGACGGGTAAATCGGCAAGAGTTTATGCGAGGAAACATCGCAAAAAACGTCGCAGTCGAATCCCCCCTTTAAGCTGCTCAAGAAGATATCTGACATAACACATGATTGGTGGTGTGTTTCCTGAAGGTCTTGAAGGGTAGCCACCTATATGGGCAGCTGACCGGTCACGGATTCAGCATCTAGTGCGACCAATGTCGCGAAGTGGCAATCCTGTCACTTCACAGGCGACTTCTTCTGACGGATCTTGTTGTCGCGCTCAATATCCAGTTGGTACAAAATTCGGTCAGCCAGGCGAAATGGCAGCTTTTCGGAAACGACCTCATGCATGGCGTCCAAGTAGTCGAAATAGATCGCTGACGATTTTTCAACGTAGGCGCTGAGCCTTGTCTTTACGACGGGCTTATCTGGGTAGCTTTTGTGAGTAGGGCGGAGCATCCGAAAGGCTCGCTCGTCAATGATCTGGAACACATCTGGGTTCACGAATCGAAGGATAGTGGAAGCCATGGGCAGGCGGATCCCTGAGGATACGAGTAGCTTGCCGAGCACATCCTTGGCTTCTCTGTGCTGCTTCGCTTTAAGGTGGCCTACAGCCTTGAGCTCTTTCAGCAGTGAAGTATCGAGTTGCGGATAGCGATCCAGTTTCCATAACACGATTTCCAGCAGTGTCTGCTCGGTCAACTGCGTCGCGTCAAGGCCATCGAGCTTTTTGGTGAGCTCAGGCTGGTAATCATACTGATCCAAGAGCACGCTGGGATCGTCACCCCAAACGTCCTGGTGTTGCTTGATGAAGTCTTCCATACCATGCCCCCATACGTGCTGTTGAGCTCAAAAGCCTAATGCCCATCATAGTGATGGCCTCCTGCCTTTTCGATAGCCTGGATTTCATGGGGCGGGTATTTGATCGCGAGGTCTGGGAAAGGGCACATGTCATCTACGCTGCGAGCCTGAGGCGTCAAGTCAGCGAGGTGTTCAATGCATACGTGCACAAAACCCGGAAGAATGAGCCAGTCAGGATCATGCCTGCACGTATCGGTCAGGCGTCCCATCAGATACTCCTCGAGGCCCCCGAGCAGAGACGTGAGGTTCTACTATCAGGGTTGGCTGTCGAACTGCGTTCCAGGTTACGGAGCCATTTAGTCTGAAGCCTACAGCGGCAGCTGGTTGCGCAAGAGCACGGTATGGAAACGCTCGAAGAAAATCTCCTTGCCCACGATATTGGCGTGTGATCGTTTAGCAGCTTCGGGCCAAACTTTCGTAGACAGACAGAATGGCCGCTATCGGCCAAAAGCAATCCTTCACGAGAGGCAAATTTCGACCTATTAGCTGTCGCAGAGCTGCGGCAGAGAACGGCAATATACGGGCACTCGCAGACGTTTTGGTGCGGATTCCACGCCATCCGGACACTCAGCCCACCAACATCCGGACACCCGTTCCACGCTCATTTGTACAGGCAGTCGGAGCGCAGCGACGCAGGTTCGCATTGTTAGTCTGAAGTACCCGTTGGCGTCAATTTCGTCGATCGTCGGCGCATCGATTCGCCCTTCAGTTCGATCCTGTAGGTGTTGTGCACCAACCGGTCGAGGATCGCATCGCCACGCGTTGGGGTAATGTGTCGAATTGAACCATCGAAGCTTCCCCCCCCTGCACTTGAGGATCTTTAATGACAAACCAATCCGCTATTGTCGAGGTGGTTCAAGAAACCGATCCTATGCTGCTCAGATCTTTGAATGACCTTCTCCCACAGCTTTCCAAAAACGCTCAAGCGATGACAATGGAAGATTTGAAGCAGATTGTGGATTCAGAGTGCTCCCATTTATTGGTAGTGAGAGCAGCAGGTGGAGGAAGCATTTTGGGGGCGCTAACCCTAATTCATTTTCGCATTCCGACAGGCATTCGTGCATGGATCGAAGACGTCGTAGTAGATACCAGTTCTCGAGGTCAAGGGGTCGGCAAAGCACTCATACAAGCAGCAATAGAAAAAAGCCATGACCTCGGCGCGAGAACTCTGGATTTAACCTCCAATCCAGATCGTGAATCTGCCCATCGTTTATACGAGGGGGCAGGATTCTCGGTCCGCACAACAAAGGTCTATCGACATATCAAATGACTAATGGATAGTCCTTCTACGCACGGGTATCACTCATGCGAGCAGAAGCGTCCTGTGAATGGCTGCGTTGGGTCGTTATCGGCCCACTCGATCGCGGCAGGTGAACCAACGGCCCTCCACTTGCGGCGCCAAGCCGTCGAAGCCCTCAAAGTGATGCAAGCTTAGCGACTGAAATTGAATTTGAAATGAAGCCCGCATTTTGCTTGCGAGGGACGGCTACAGTCTGAACAGGTGATCGGCCCGCTTGACCCGTACACCAGCCGTCGCGCTAGCTGCAATCGGGATCCGCAGCCCTCTCGAGGTCAGGTCTACAAAAATCCGTAATCCGGCGAATCATAGAAACCAAGGGTAACTGGAGGAACCAACATTGCTCGTACGCGAATGGAGGGTAGGCAAAGCCGCGAAGGTTGGAGTGCTAGTACTAGGCTAGCCACCCTTGCGGGTGCCCGACGCGACCCCGCCCATAACGCATGAACCGAGGATGGCATGGTCGTATAGGCCCAAATATGATTCACTCAAGGGCCTCGTGAGTAACGGTTTTAGATTAGCCCGTATTACCGTTCTGTCGACAGCCGCATTTGATTCAAAAAATTTCATGGTCTGATGGCAAGGTGTCTTGTTTAGAATTTATTAAGAGTTAATCAAAAGATGTAAAAAACTGGATCTTTTTATTTCCGTTACGCGTTCACGTAGGCCAGTTTCTTGTTAACCGATTTTTAATGGTTGATCCTCGACATTCAACTCTATTTCGGAGCCATGCTCGGCACTGGGCCAACTTTGCTGCAAACACCTGACGGAAAGCCAGATCCCCCCGCCATCATGCACCAGTACCTTCATAAGGAAGCGCGGCGGTTTACAAACCGAGAAGCATGTCCATGGGCTCGGTGGTGAGCGAGATGAAGTCGATGCGAATCATTGCAGAAGGTCTCACAGGAAAGCAGATTACCCCACTGCATTGTCTGTCTGCCGACAAAACCTCTTACTGCTCGCGCTTGGGTAATCGCCGTATCCAACCCCAACTAAGGCCTAATACTGCAGCAGCACCGGACGCGCATAACACGCTCAACTTTGAGGCGTCTAACAGCGCCGCATCGTCAAATGCCAACGATGCAATGAAGATTGACATGGTGAAGCCAATTCCCGCGAGTAGGCCAACTAGGACTATCCCAGACCAGCTTACTCCGGTGGGAAGCTCGCACCATTTCAATTTGACGAGTAGATAGGAGGCGAAGATCACGCCTATTGGCTTGCCTAAAACCAACGCCAACATCACCGCGATAAATACGTGCTGGGACAGTGCGTTTGCAAGGTCGGCACCTGCGAAGCTCACACCAGCGTTAGCTAACGCGAAAAGCGGCATGATGCCGAATGCAACCCATGGGTGAAGTGTCGCTTGAATACGCTGCACCGGGGAAAGTATCTCCCTCTGAGCTTGTAGTATTTCCTTCAGAGGCTTGGTAACTGACTGATCTAGACGGTCATTTGAAAATCTGTCTAGTAATTCTTGAAAGTTTCTCTGAATGATATCTAACGGTCGTTCTGTCATTGGCATTGAGCGCACTGGACTCAATAGCCCGAGAATCACGCCAGCCAATGTCGGATGCACACCCGTTTTAAGCAATCCGTACCAGATAATCGCGCCTGGTAATACATAGGGAGCCATCTTGCCAATCCCCATCCGCTGGAACATCAGAATCATCAGCATGCCGCCCGAGGCAATTGCTATGCCCATGTAGTCCAGGCTGGAGGTATAGAATGCCGCAATTATCAGAATAGCCACGATGTCATCAATGATCGCTAACGATAGCAGCAATACCCTTACGCCTCCGGATATTGACTTACCTAGCAAGGCAAGTACACCTACAGCGAATGCGATATCCGTTGCAGTTGGTATCGCCCAACCGTCACTGGCTTCTGTACCATGGTTGATAGCGATGTATATCAACGCCGGAACCAGCACACCACCCAGTGCTGCCCCCATTGGGAGCAAAGCCATTTTGAGACTCGCCAAGGCCCCATCATGGATTTCATGACGTATCTCCGCACCGACGACTAAAAAAAATATCGTCATCAACCCATCATTCACAAAAAAATGAAGGGACTGGGATACGCTGGCATCACCAAAACCAATGGTGATTTTGGTATGCCAAAGGTGTTCGTAGCTATCAGCAAAAGAACTGTTTGCCCAAACTAAGGCCGCAATAGCAGCAATTAGAAGAGCAATCCCGCTGACTGCTTCAATGCGCGAAAAACGTTCAAGAGTAGCAAGTGCTTTTTCTGTGAGCACTTGAGGGCGGGGGATGGACGGGGAAGAGAGATTATTTTCGGGCACTAAAATTCTCCGATGGCGGCCCGACCAACGCGTAAGATTAACCTGCCCTGCGCTATATAAAGCAGTGCACCCGAAGTGATGGTATGAATGAATGGGGCTCGGCGCAATTCATTTGCGCTAATACCTAGGTGAGTCTTCACAGCTAGGCTACTCCATCTCCCATGTCACCCTGCGAATCTCAGGTCGCACGGGCTCTGTTCGCGTGCGCATTTTGATGGGCGCGGGCAGTTTCCAGCTTCGTGAACACGTCCTCGCAGCCCACCGCCACTCCCTGTGGGTCGACGTAGGTATAGCCGCTTTGAATGTGGAACCAGGTAATTATTTTTTTACGTCTTCTACATGTAGAGCGTGTGCCCACTTGCATGGCGCCGCGGGCCGAGAGTGCGGACTGGCTCCTGCAGAAAACCCCCGGCGGCTATCAGAAAAGCCTTTAGGGCAAGTTTGCTAAGAAGCTGAACATTTTGGCCCGAAAAGATCGCCATCATCGCGAATATACCGATGATGAACACGATGGTCAGCAGCGTCAGCCAAGGAAATAGCCACATGCGCACTTCAAGACGCTTGCCCATGGCCACCAGCTTGCGACGCATACGCAGCTGAGTGACGGCGATCACCAGGTACATCAGTAGCGCGAGCACACCGCTGGTGGCTAGCAGAAACTGGAACACTTGCAGCCTCACTACTGGCTGGTTTCCCATAATGACTGTCTGCTTTTGGCCGAAAGCGGTCTGTCAGGTACGGCAGCTTGCGGCCAAAAGCAGACGTTTACAGTAATGAAAATAGATCCGTCTCCTTTCTCCCCGTTCTCCCCGGAAAAACCCGGGCGCAGAGGAAGTCGACGAATACCCGCACCTTGGGAGAAGGGTGTTTACTGGAAGGCCAGAGTAAATGAAACTCGCCATTGCGCTCTGTGTGCTCTGGCAAAACGGTCCACAGCTGCCCCTCGGTGAGCGCCTGCCTCACGGAGAACTCCGGCAGATAGGCGATGCCCAGTCCCCGCAAGGCAAAGCATAAACGGGTTTCGATGGTGTTGCAGATCATCGAAATGGGCAAGGCTAACTCGGGCTCCTCAGCGTTACGACGCAGGGCCCAGGTTTCCAGCTTGCCGCTATTGGGGAAACGGTAGTGCAGGCAGCTGTGCTGCAGCAGATCGGTTGGTACTTTTGGCGTACCACGCGCTGCCAGGTAGTCCGGCGAGGCGACCAGCAACGAACGGAATGAACCGAGCTTACGCGCCGATAAACGCGAATCCGTAGGCGCGCCGGTTCTGACCACGACGTCGAAACCTTCCTCGATCACATCGACCAGGCGGTCGCTGAAGTCTAGGTCCAATTCAATGGCCGGGTACTCACGCATAAAGTCGCCGAGCACCGGATGTACCAGCGAACTGACCAAGGGCAGGCTGACCCTCAAGCGTCCACGTGGAGCGACGCTGGCTTGCGAAAGTTCCAGTTGAGCCGCCTCGATTTCTGCCAGGATCCGACGGCTGCGCTCCAGAAACAGCATGCCTTCGGCAGTCGGCGTGACGCTGCGCGTGCTGCGGTGAAACAGGCGAACACCGAGCTTCTCTTCCAGCCGCGCCACACTCTTGCCGATGGCCGACGCCGACACCCCCAGCATTCGGCCGGCCGCAACGAAACTGCGATTTTCAGCGACCTGCACAAACACCACAAAGCCATTCAAGCTGTCCATGCTGCCCTCCATTGCGGATGTTCTGCTCCGCATAAAGTGGAACTCTACCCCAGTTTTTCTTTAATCCTAGACTTTCTATCGTGGCGGGGCTCTCCACTCTCAGAAGGAACTGCGCATGACCCTCCCCGAAATCGCTTTATCCACGGGCACGCTTTCACGTCAATTGTCCGCGCGCATTGAAGCAACGGTCCAGCAAGCGCTGGAGCAGCAGCGACTGGTTGGCGCGGTAGTATTGGTGGCCCGCGATGGCGAGTTGGTCCATCGCCAGGCGGCCGGCTGGGCCGACCGCGAGAAGCGGTTGCCGATGAGCGTAGAGGCGGTGTTTCGCTTGGCATCGGTCAGCAAACCTATTGTCTCGACGGCGGCCCTGGTGTTGGTAGCGCAAGGCCGTCTCGGTCTGGATGACAGCGTTGAGCGGTGGTTGCCCGAGTTTCGACCACGGTTGGCTGATGGATGTGCTGCCCGCATCACGGTGCGGCATTTGCTTAGTCACACAGCGGGGCTTGGCTATCGCTTTTTCGAAACCGATGCGCATGGCCCCTATGCACAGGCCGATGTCTCGGACGGTATGGATGCGTCCACCGTCAGCCTCACCGAGAACCTGAGCCGCATCGCCAGCGTGCCGCTGCTGTACGAGCCCGGCACGGCCTGGGGCTATTCGGTGGCAACCGATGTACTAGGGGCGGTGATTCAGCGAGTGCAGGGCAAGCAACTGGCTGATGCGGTGCGCCAGCTCGTGACTGATCCGCTGCGAATGACCGATACCGGCTTTGCCGCGTTTGATCCATCGCGTGTGGCTACCGCCTACGTCAGCGCGACTCCCGAGCCCCATGCGCTGGCCGAAGGCGAAATCGTTTCGCCGTTCGAGGGGACGATCGGCATCCCGTTCAGCCCCGCCCGCATCTTCAACCCGCATGCGTTTGCGTCGGGTGGTGCCGGCATGGCCGGAACAGCCGAGGACTTCCTGCGCCTCCTTGAAACGTTGCGTCGCGGCGGCGGTGAGCTGCTACCCACGGCACTCGTCGAGGAGATGGCACGCGATCAAACCGGCGGCCGGGAATTGCCCGCGGCACCGGGGTTCGGCTTTGGTTTGGGGTTCTCGGTACTGCGCGATCCGGCCTTGGCGGTCACCCCGGAGTCGCCAGGCACCTGGCGTTGGGGGGGCGCCTATGGCCATTCGTGGTGTGTGGATCGACAGCAGAAGCTGAGTGTCGTCGCCTTCACCAACACATTGTACGAGGGCATGTCGGGACGGTTCGTAACCGACCTGCGGGACGCGGTATACGGCGTCGCGGAGCTAGGCCAATGAACTCGCAAGTGCAGGATCGCATGCCTTATGCACCCTTGTTAGCGCTGGCAATGGCCGCCTTCATCACCATCCTTACCGAGGCACTGCCGGCTGGTCTGCTGCCGCAGATGGCACAGGGGCTGGCCGTCTCCGAGGCGTGGGTCGGGCAAACCGTCACCGCTTATGCCATTGGATCGCTAATGGCAGCCATGCCGTTAACGGCGGCCACACAAGGACTTCGTCGCCGTCCCTTGCTACTCGCTGCCATCGCCGGCTTTGCCATTGCCAACACGGTCACGACGTTTTCGACCAGCTTCACGTTGACGATCGCGGCGCGCTTTGTGGCCGGCGTTGCGGCGGGGCTGTTGTGGGCGTTATTGGCCGGCTATGCCGCGCGCCTGGTGCCCGAGCACCGCAAAGGCCGCGCCATCGCGATTGCGATGGTGGGCACACCACTGGCGCTCTCGCTGGGCATCCCGGCCGGAACCTTTCTGGGCAATGTCCTGGGATGGCGCATGTGCTTCGGCATCATGAGCCTGCTGGCCGTGCTGCTGATGGCATGGGTGCGCTTCAACGTGCCGGACTTCGCCGGAAAGGCTGAAGAAAAACGTCTGTCGTTGCGCCATGTATTCACACTGCCGGGCATTCGCCCCGTGCTCTTCGTGGTACTGGCGTTCGTCCTTGCGCACAACATTCTCTACACCTACATCGCCCCGTTTCTGCAAGTGGCCGGCCTGGGGGCGCAGACGGATGTAGTACTGCTGGTCTTCGGAATCACATCGCTGCTGGGCATCTGGATTGTTGGGGTGTTAATCGACCAGTACCTGCGCGCGCTGACCCTGGCGAGTACCGCATTGTTTGGAATTTCAGCGATGGTGCTGGGTATGGCAGCCACCGAACCCGTTGCCGTTTTCGTAGCGATTGGCGCGTGGGGATTAGCCTTTGGCGGCGCCGCAACGTTGTTTCAAACGGCATTGGCCCAAACTGCTGGCGATGCGTCAGATGTCGCACAATCCATGCTCGTGACTGCTTGGAACACCGCAATTGCTGGCGGGGGCATTGTGGGAGGTCTGCTACTCGACCGACTCGGCGTAGAAGCATTCCCTCCTGCACTACTGGTGCTGTTGGTGGCCACGCTGATGGTGACGTGGTCGGCCAAGCTGCGCGGGTTTCCCGTGGTGCAGGAGCTGAAATCCGATGCAATTTGAATGTGCTGATGTGGTAGCAGGCAGCGGCGAACCTCGTTAACAGAGCATCCCAAAGCTTTTTGGACGGAAGTGGACCGGCATGACAGCTATCGACAACCTTTGGCGGATGGTTCGAACAGGTCTGCATAGCCCCTTGAGTAGTGTCTGTACGAGATCTGCAATCCATACCCAGTGTCCGCTTCTGGCCCAGAGTGTGTAAAAACGCGCTGATGCACTGTCGGCGCGCAGCGCCGACGGTTGTTAGCTGAGTAATTGCTCGCAACAAGTCCTGCGGATCA
>NZ_JBIWAL010000094.1:0-11479 GCF_044760045.1 Pseudomonas sp. NPDC098747
TCTGCGGTTCTGAGGTTTTTTCACAGGGGAGCGAGGGCAAAAGTGCGCAAGAAGTTGCGCAGTACTGCGCAACTTCTTGCGCACTTGGCTACAGGACACGTGGCACATGGGCTGTAGCGATTTTAAAGGCAAAATATTACGTACAACTGCGCAACTTCTTGCGCAGTATGGCCAGATGATGGCGTTGGCTGGAAATCGCTGGTTTTCAACAAATGACCAATCCAGCGCCATTTTTTGCCGGTCCGTCACTGGTCAGCCATCTCCCCGTTACTGGAAAGTCCCAAGCCAGAGCCTGTTGTACTTTAACGCCAAGGGTTAAAAAGCGTCTTATTAATGAAACACCGCCCTCGGCTATACTCCCCGCATTTCGACCTAGGTACGAGGAATCACTGTGAAGAACTGGACGTTGCGCCAACGCATTTTGGCGAGCTTTGCGGTGATTATCGCCATCATGTTGCTGATGGTTGTTCTCTCGTATTCGCGGCTTCTGAAAATCGAAGCCAGTGAAAACAGCGTGCGCGATGATGCGATCCCCGGGGTTTATTACAGCTCGATGATTCGTGGCGCCTGGGTCGACAGTTATTTGCAGACGCAGGAACTGCTCGGCTTAAAGAAAGGGCAGGGGATTTCCAGCGAGGACGCGGCGCAATACAAGGCGTTCGAAAACCGTCTGCAAGAGCAAATGGCCAACTACCGCAAGACCATTGCGATCGATCAGGACCGAATCGAGTTCGCTACTTTCGAGAAGTACCACGACACCTACATGCAGATTCAGGATCAGGTGCTGGATCTGCACGCACGCAATCTGGAGGCCGATGCGGTCAAGCTGTTCAATGAGAAGCTGACACCGGCGTGGTACAGCGGCCGGATGAAGCTCAACGACATCATCGGTTGGAACAAGAAAGTCGCCGATGAGGCCATGACCAACATTGACGAGGCGGTGGGGGCTGCCAAGGTCAGCATGCTCGTCTCGCTGCTGGTCGCCGTGCTGGCGGCCGGCGCCTGCGGTTTGCTGTTGATGCGCGCGATCATGGCGCCGATGAACCGCATCGTGAAAATCCTCGAAATCATGCGTACCGGCGACTTGAGCGGCCGTTTGAATCTCGACCGCAAAGACGAATTCGGTGCAGTGGAAACGGGCTTCAACGACATGATGACCGAGCTGACGGCTTTGGTGTCCCAGGCCCAGCGCTCGTCGGTGCAGGTCACCACGTCGGTGACCGAGATCGCCGCTACCTCCAAACAACA
Source organism: Pseudomonas sp. NPDC098747 (assembly GCF_044760045.1). Taxonomy (NCBI): domain Bacteria; kingdom Pseudomonadati; phylum Pseudomonadota; class Gammaproteobacteria; order Pseudomonadales; family Pseudomonadaceae; genus Pseudomonas; species Pseudomonas sp. NPDC098747. The sequence continues at coordinate 1,249 of NZ_JBIWAL010000094.1, forward strand.
GCAAGCCACCGCCACCGAAACCGCTGCCACGACCACCGAAATCGGCGCGACGTCCCGTGAGATCGCCGCGACTTCTCGCGATCTGGTGCGCACCATGACCGAAGTGTCGACCGCTGCCGATCAGGCCTCGGTGCTCGCAGGTTCCGGTCAGCAGGGTCTGGCCCGCATGGAAGACACCATGCACTCGGTGATGGGCGCGGCGGATCTGGTCAACGCCAAACTGGCGATCCTCAATGAGAAGGCTGGCAACATCAATCAGGTGGTGGTGACCATCGTCAAGGTCGCTGACCAGACCAACCTGCTGTCGCTCAACGCCGCCATTGAAGCGGAGAAGGCCGGCGAGTACGGTCGCGGTTTCGCCGTGGTCGCCACCGAAGTGCGACGTCTGGCAGATCAGACCGCTGTAGCGACTTATGACATCGAACAAATGGTCCGCGAGATCCAGTCGGCGGTGTCTGCCGGGGTGATGGGCATGGACAAGTTCTCCGAGGAAGTGCGTCGCGGCATGTCAGAAGTGCAGCAGGTTGGCGAGCAGCTTTCGCAGATCATCCATCAAGTGCAGGCGCTGGCGCCGCGGGTGTTGATGGTGAACGAAGGCATGCAGGCCCAGGCCACCGGCGCCGAGCAGATCAACCATGCGCTGGTGCAGTTGGGCGATGCCAGCAGCCAGACCGTCGAGTCGCTGCGTCAGGCCAGTTTCGCTATCGACGAACTGAGCCAGGTGGCCGTCGGGCTGCGCAGCGGCGTTTCGCGATTTAAAGTCTGATGAGCGAAATCATCGCCAAGCGTGGCGCTGCTCAGGTGGCGAAGCAGGCGTTGTTCCTGCTGTTTCGCATCGGCAGCGAGCGCTATGCGTTGCGCGCCACGGAAGTGGCCGAAGTGCTGCCGCGCCTGCCATTGAAGCCGATTGCCTGCGCGCCGCATTGGGTCGCCGGGGTGTTCGCCTACCGCGGCGCGGTGGTGCCGGTGATTGATCTCAGTGCGCTGACGTTTGGCAAACCCGCCGAGGCGCGGACCAGTACGCGACTGGTGCTGGTTCACTATCGTGTGGACGAAGCCCAGCCGGGGCAATGGCTTGGGCTGATTCTTGAACAAGCCACCGATACCCTGCGTTGCAATCCAGAGGATTTTCAGCCCTACGGCCTCGACAACCGTGAGGCGCCTTACCTCGGCCCTGTGCGTGAAGATGCGCAGGGACTGGTGCAATGGGTGAGGGTCAATGACTTGCTTGATGACGCCGTGCGCACGTTGCTGTTTCCCTCGCCACCGCGCGATCCGGCGCAACTTGAGGCGCAGTCATGAGTAGCGATCAGCGCTTTTTCGACTTCCTCAAAGAGCGTATCGGCCTCGATGTCACCTCGGTGGGCCCGGCGATCATCGAGCGGGCGGTGCGCCAGCGCACAACGCTTTCACAAGCTGCGCATGCCGACGAGTACTGGCAACTGCTGCAAGGCTCGCGGGACGAGCAACAGGCACTGATCGAGGCGGTGATCGTTCCCGAAACCTGGTTTTTCCGCTATCCGGAGTCCTTCGCCACGCTCGGAAAACTGGCGCGTCAGCGACTCGTCGAGCTGAACAACATGCGCGCGCTGCGCATTCTCAGCCTGCCTTGCTCCACCGGCGAAGAGCCCTATTCGATTGCCATGGCGTTGCTTGATGCGGGGCTAAAACCGCATCAGTTCAAAGTCGACGGCATGGACGTCAGCCCGCTGTCGGTGGACAAGGCGCTGCGGGCGCTGTACGGCAAGAACTCGTTTCGCGGGCAGGATCTGGACTATCGCGAGCGTCACTTCAGCGCTGAACAGGACGGTCATCGCGTCAACGAATATGTACGCGAGCAGGTGCGCTTGCAGGTCGGTAATGTGCTCGATCCGATGCTGTTGAACGCCGAGCCAGCCTTCGATTTCGTGTTCTGTCGCAACCTGCTGATCTATTTCGATCAGCCGACCCAGCAGCAAGTCTTCGAAGTGCTCAAGCGCCTGACACACGTCGACGGCGTGCTGTTTATCGGTCCGGCCGAGGGCAGTTTGCTCGGGCGTCTGGGCATGCGCTCGATTGGCATCCCGCAGTCGTTTGCGTTCAGTCGCCACAACGAGCCTGCGCCTGAACCATTGCCACCCCCTGCGCCAATCCCTTTGCCCGTGTACCCACCGCTGCGCAGCACGCCGCCGCCACCGCCCTTACGCAATCGACCGTTTGCTGGTGTAACAACCATGCCGGTCACCGGCAAAAGCAGCAATCCCGACGCGGCAACGCTGTTGGCGAATATTGCCGCGCTGGCCAATGAAGGCAAAAGCGCTGAGGCCCGCGCCGCGTGCGATCAATACTTGCGCAGCCACGAACCCGTGGCACAGGTGTTTTATTGGCTTGGCCTGCTCAGCGATGTCGCTGGCCTGACGCTCGAAGCCCAGGGGTTCTATCGCAAAGCCTTGTACCTCGAACCGCAACATTCCGAAGCGTTGATGCACCTGGCCGCACTGTTGCAGGCTCAGGGCGACAGCGTCGGTGCCAGACGATTGCAGGAACGCGCCGCTCGCAGCGGCCGCACCGCCGACAGTGAGCGTAAACGATGATCGCCGACACCTTGAACGTCACCCACGAAGACGCCCAGGCCATCGATGATTGCTGGAACCGCATCGGCATTCACGGCGACAAGTCGTGCCCGCTGCTGGAAGAACACATCCATTGCCGTAATTGCTCGGTGTATTCCGCCGCCGCCACACGCCTGCTCGACCGGTATGCCTTGCAGCAGGACGAGCGTGATCCGGTGGCGGCAGTGGTTGAAACCGACCTGAAGACCCGCTCGCTGCTGATGTTCCGTCTCGGTGAAGAGTGGCTGGGGCTGGCCACGCGCAGCCTCGTTGAGGTGGCGCCGATGCAGGCGATTCACTCGTTGCCGCACCAGCGCTCGCGCGCCTTGCTTGGTGTTGCGAATGTGCGCGGAGCATTGGTGGCCTGCTTGTCGCTGGTCGAATTACTGGGTCTGGATGGCAGCGCGGCGCCGGCACCCGGCGCGCGGATAATGCCGCGCATGCTGATCATCGCCGCCGATGGCGGACCGGTTGTCGTGCCGGTGGATGAAGTGGACGGCATTCATGCCATTGACGAGCGAATTCTTGATGCCGCCTCGCAATCCGGTGCTCAAGCCAGTGCCAAATACACCCGTGGCGTGCTGCAATTTCGGGGTCGCAGCCTGCGTTGGCTGAATGAAGAACAGCTGTTGTCCGCCGTGACCCGGAGCCTCACATGACCCCCGAGCAAATGCGCGACGCCTCGCTGCTTGAGCTGTTCAGCCTTGAAGCCGAAGCCCAGACCCAAGTTCTCAGCGCTGGGCTGTTGGCGCTGGAGCGCAACCCGACCCAGGCCGATCAGCTCGAATCGTGCATGCGCGCGGCGCACTCGCTCAAAGGCGCGGCGCGGATCGTCGGCGTCGACAGCGGCGTCAGCGTCGCCCACGTGATGGAAGATTGTCTGGTCTGCGCTCAGGAGGGGCGGTTGCTGCTGCGTCCAGAGCATATCGACGCGTTATTGCAGGGCACCGATTTGCTGATGCGCATTGCGACGCCCGCGAGTGCGCCGCAACCGGCAGACATCGAGGCGTATGTGGCGTTGATGGGGCAACTGCTGGATCCGTCGGCCCCGTCAGTCCCGGTCGTCGCCCCCGTCATGGCCGAGTTGCAGCTTGAAGCGCCGCCGCCAGTTGAACCAACGCCAGCGCCCACTATAGAAGCCTTGGTCGATACATCCGAACCCGTACTACGCAAGAACAGACGCACCACCGAGGGTGGCGAGCGCGTTTTGCGCGTCACCGCTGAGCGCCTGAACAGTCTGCTCGATCTGTCGAGTAAATCGCTGGTGGAAACCCAGCGCCTCAAGCCGCATCTGGCAACCATGCAGCGCCTCAAACGCATGCAGAACAATGGCCTGCGCGCGCTGGAAAACCTCAATGTCCATCTCAAGGAACATGCCCTGGGCCTTGAGGCGCTGGAAGCGTTGGAGGATGCGCGGCGTCTGCTCTCCGAGTCGCAACAGTTGCTGGCTGAGAAAAACGCCGAACTCGATGAATTCGCCTGGCAAGCCAGCCAACGCGCGCAGGTGCTCTACGACACGGCGCTGGCCTGTCGCATGCGGCCGTTTGCTGACGTGCTCAGCGGTCAGGCGCGGATGGTGCGTGATCTGGGTCGCAGCCTCGGCAAGCAGGTCCGACTGGAGATCGAAGGCGAGAAAACCCAGGTCGACCGCGACGTGCTGGAAAAACTCGAAGCACCGCTCACCCATCTGCTGCGCAACGCGGTCGACCATGGTATCGAACCCCCTGAGCAGCGCTTGCTCAAGGGCAAGCCTGAGGAAGGCCTGATCCGCCTGCGCGCCTCGCATCAAGCCGGATTGCTGGTGCTGGAATTGAGTGATGACGGCAACGGCGTTGATCTGGAAAAGGTCCGCCGTAGCATCATCGAGCGCCAACTGTCTCCGGCCGAAACAGCGGCGCAGTTGAGCGAAGAGGAACTGCTGACTTTCCTCTTCCTCCCCGGTTTCAGCCTGCGCGACACCGTGACCGAAGTGTCCGGCCGTGGCGTCGGGCTCGACGCGGTGCAGCACATGGTGCGCCAGTTGCGTGGTGCGGTGGAGCTGGAGCAGACGGCGGGCGAGGGCAGCCGTTTTCATCTTGAAGTGCCGCTGACCCTGTCGGTGGTACGCAGTCTGGTGGTGGAAGTCGGTGAAGAGGCGTACGCCTTCCCGCTGGCGCACATCGAGCGCATGTGCGATCTGACCCCCGAGGACATCGTGCAGGTCGAAGGTCGTCAGCATTTCTGGCACGAAGGCCGGCATGTCGGACTGGTAGCCGCGAGCCAGTTGCTGCAACGCCCAGCGAGCCAGAACAGCGGCGAGACCCTCAAAGTCGTGGTGATCCGCGAGCGCGAGGCGATCTACGGCGTGGCGGTCGAACGCTTCATTGGTGAACGCACGTTGGTCGTATTGCCACTGGACGAGCGTCTGGGCAAAGTCCAGGACATCTCCGCCGGCGCCTTGCTCGATGACGGTTCGGTGGTGCTGATCGTCGACGTCGAAGACATGCTGCGTTCAGTGGACAAACTGCTCAATACCGGGCGCCTGGAGCGTATCGCCCGCCACGGCAATCAGGCCGCAGAAACCGCGCGCAAGCGGGTGCTGGTGGTCGATGACTCGCTGACCGTGCGCGAACTGCAACGCAAGCTGCTGCTCAATCGCGGCTACGACGTGGCCGTCGCGGTGGACGGCATGGACGGTTGGAACGCGCTGCGTTCGGAGGATTTCGATTTGCTGATTACCGACATCGACATGCCACGCATGGACGGTATCGAACTGGTGACCTTGTTGCGCCGCGACAACCGTTTGCAATCACTGCCGGTGATGGTCGTTTCGTACAAGGATCGTGAAGAAGATCGCCGCCGTGGACTGGACGCCGGGGCCGACTATTATTTAGCCAAAGCCAGTTTTCATGACGACGCCCTGCTTGATGCAGTGGTCGAGCTCATCGGAGGAGCGCGGGCATGAAAATCGCAATCGTCAACGACATGCCAATGGCGGTGGAGGCCCTGCGCCGGGCGTTGGCCTTTGAGCCCGCGCATCAAGTGGTCTGGGTCGCCTACAACGGCGCCGAGGCGGTGCGCCTGTGTGCGGAAAACACGCCGGATCTGATCCTTATGGATTTGATCATGCCGGTGATGGACGGCGTCGAAGCCACTCGGCGGATCATGGCCGAATCGCCATGCGCTATTGTCATTGTTACGGTCGACCGCCAGCAGAACGTGCACCGGGTCTTCGAAGCGATGGGCCACGGTGCGCTGGATGTGGTCGACACCCCGGCCATTGGCGCAGGCAATGCGCAGGAAGCGGCGGCGCCGTTGCTGCGCAAGATCCTCAATATCGGCTGGCTGATCGGCGAGAAAACGCCGCGCGCGCGTTCGGCACCGCTGCCCCAGCGCAGTCCTGGCTCGCGCCAGCGGCTGGTGGCGATCGGCTCGTCCGCTGGCGGGCCGGCGGCGCTGGAGGTCCTGCTCAAGGGTTTGCCGCGCAACTTTTCCGCGGCCATCGTGCTGGTACAGCACGTTGACCAGGTGTTCGCTGCCGGCATGGCCGAATGGCTCGCCAGCGCCAGTGGCCTGGACGTGCGTCTGGCCCGCGAAGGCGAACCGCCGCAGACCGGCGTGGTGCTGCTGGCCGGCACCAACCACCATATTCGCTTGTTGAAAAACGGCACGCTGGCCTATACCGCCGAGCCGGTCAACGAGATCTACCGACCTTCGATCGACGTGTTTTTCGAGAGCGTCGTCAGCTACTGGAACGGCGATGCGGTCGGGGTTTTATTGACCGGCATGGGGCGAGACGGCGCGCAAGGGCTTAAGCTCATGCGCCAACAGGGTTATCTGACCATCGCCCAGGATCAGCAAAGCAGTGCGGTGTACGGCATGCCCAAGGCTGCCGCGGCAATCGATGCCGCCGTAGAAATCCGTCCACTGGAAAAGATAGCGCCGCGATTGCTGGAGATTTTCCCAAAATGAACAGTTTTATCCGCAATCCTGGCCCCCGCAGCACTCAGGTGACAGCCCATGAATGATTTACAGATCGACGACATTAAAACCGACGAAAATGCCGCCATGGTGTTGTTGGTGGACGATCAAGCGATGATCGGCGAAGCCGTACGCCGTGGGCTGTCGAATGAAGAGAACATCGACTTCCACTTCTGCTCCGACCCGCATCAGGCCATTGCGCAAGCGGTGCGGATCAAGCCGACGGTGATCCTCCAGGACTTGGTGATGCCCGGCCTCGACGGCCTGAGCCTGGTGCGCGAATACCGCAATCACCCGGCGACCAAGGACATTCCAATCATTGTCCTGTCGACCAAGGAAGACCCGCTGATCAAGAGCGCGGCGTTTTCCGCGGGCGCCAACGATTATCTGGTGAAGCTGCCAGACACCATCGAACTGGTGGCGCGCATTCGCTATCACTCGCGCTCCTACATGACGTTATTGCAACGGGACGCGGCGTACCGTGCGCTGCGCGTCAGTCAGCAGCAGTTGCTCGACACTAACCTGGTGCTGCAACGCCTGATGAACTCCGATGGCCTGACCGGGCTGTCGAACCGTCGCCACTTCGACGAATACCTGGAGCTGGAATGGCGCCGCTCGTTGCGCGATCAGAGCCAGTTGTCGCTGTTGATGATCGACGTCGATTACTTCAAATCCTATAACGACACGTTCGGCCATGTCGAAGGCGATGAAGCATTGCGCAAGGTCGCCACGGCCATCCGCGACGCCAGTGCGCGACCGTCGGACTTGCCGGCGCGTTACGGTGGCGAGGAGTTTGCGCTGGTATTGCCGAATACTTCGCCGGGCGGCGCTCGACTGGTGGCGGAGAAGCTGCGCCAGACCGTGGCGTCCCTGAAGATTCCACACATTTCGCCCAACGAAGGCACGAGCCTGACCATCAGCATCGGCCTGGCGACCATGGTCCCGCAGGCAGGCAGCGATTGCCGGTTGCTGATCTCGGCGGCGGATCGCGGGTTGTATCTGGCCAAGAACAATGGGCGTAATCAGGTCGGGATCGAGTAACGGCCACCCCTCACCCCAGCCCTCTCCCGGAGGGAGAGGGGGCCGACCGAGGTGTCTCACGATCTGCACCGACCTGAAAGACCTTGTCGATTATGAATTCGACAAAAACCTTTCAGGTCGGTGTACCTCTCAAATATCCCCCAATCGGTCCCCTCTCCCTCTGGGAGAGGGCTAGGGTGAGGGCAGGCAATCTCAACCCGAACAGAAAACCTCAATCCATCCCCCCAACAGCCGCCAGACGGGCTGCCGTTACAGCCCGATTACGTTATACTCGCCGGCTTTCAAAAGTTCGCCAACGAGTGCTGCCCGCCATGGAAATCAACCCGATCCTGAACACCATCAAGGACCTGTCCGAGCGCTCCGAAACTATTCGGGGGTATCTTTGACTACGATCAAAAGCACGAGCGTCTGACTGAAGTCAATCGCGAGCTTGAAGATCCGAGTGTCTGGAACAAACCTGAATACGCCCAGGAACTGGGCCGCGAGCGCTCTGCGCTGGCGCAAATCGTCGACACCCTCGACGAATTGAACGGCGGTCTGGCCGATTGCCGCGACCTGCTGGACATGGCCGTCGAAGAAAACGACGAAGGCGCAGTGAGCGATGTTGTCGCTGAACTGGCCCGTCTCGAGGCCAATCTGGCCAAGCTTGAATTCCGTCGCATGTTCAGCCATGAAATGGACCCGAACAACGCCTACCTGGATATTCAGGCCGGCTCCGGCGGTACCGAGGCTCAAGACTGGGCCAACATCCTGCTGCGCATGTACCTGCGCTGGGCTGACAAACGCGGTTTTGACGCGACCATCATGGAACTGTCCGCCGGTGAAGTCGCCGGGATCAAGGGCGCGACCGTGCACATCAAAGGTGAATACGCCTTTGGCTGGCTGCGGACCGAGATCGGCGTACACCGTCTGGTGCGCAAGAGCCCGTTCGACTCCGGCAACCGTCGCCACACCTCGTTCTCCGCGGTTTTCGTCTCGCCAGAGATCGATGACAAAGTGGAAATCGACATCAACCCGTCAGACCTGCGGATCGACACTTATCGCTCCTCCGGTGCCGGTGGTCAGCACGTAAACACCACCGACTCGGCCGTACGTATTACTCACGTACCGACCAACACCGTGGTCAGCTGCCAGAACGAACGTTCCCAGCACGCCAACAAGGATACCGCCATGAAAATGCTGCGGGCCAAGTTGTACGAGCAGGAAATGCAAAAGCGCAACGCGGCGTCCCAGGCGCTGGAAGACACCAAGTCCGACATCGGCTGGGGTCACCAGATCCGCTCCTATGTACTGGATGCCTCGCGCATCAAGGACCTGCGGACCAACATCGAACGCAGCGACTGCGACAAGGTGCTCGATGGCGACATCGATGAATACCTGGAAGCCAGCCTGAAATCGGGGCTGTAAGCCGTCAGCCCGACCTTAAGTCCCCTGTCATTGGCGGGGGCAACGAACCTGTGATGGAAGATTTAAAGACATGAGCGACCAACAACTCGATCCGCAAGCCCTGCAACAGGAAGAAAACTCCCTGATCGCCCTGCGCAAGGAAAAGCTTGCTGCCGAGCGCGCCAAGGGCAATGCCTTCCCGAACGACTTCCGCCGCGACAACTACTGCGATGCGTTGCAGAAACAGTACGCGGACAAGACCAAGGAAGAGCTGGCAGAGGCTGCAATCCCGGTCAAGGTTGCCGGTCGCATCATGCTCAACCGTGGCTCGTTCATGGTGATTCAGGACATGACCGGTCGCATTCAGGTCTACGTCAACCGTAAAACCCTGTCCGAAGAAACCCTGGCCGAGGTGAAAACCTGGGACATGGGCGACATCATTGCTGCTGAAGGCACCCTGGCCCGTTCCGGCAAAGGCGACCTGTACGTTGAAATGACCACCGTGCGCCTGCTGACCAAGTCGCTGCGCCCGCTGCCGGACAAGCACCACGGCCTGACCGACACCGAACAGCGCTATCGTCAGCGCTACGTTGACCTGATCGTCAATGAAGAAGTGCGCCAGACCTTCCGCGTGCGTTCGCAAGTGATTGCGCACATCCGCAGCTTCTTGATGGAGCGCGACTTCCTTGAAGTTGAAACGCCAATGCTGCAGACCATTCCGGGCGGCGCTGCGGCCAAGCCGTTCGAAACCCACCACAATGCGCTGGACATGGAAATGTTCCTGCGTATCGCGCCTGAGCTGTATCTGAAGCGTCTGGTGGTTGGCGGCTTTGAAAAGGTTTTCGAGATCAACCGCAACTTCCGTAACGAAGGCGTTTCGACCCGTCACAACCCTGAATTCACCATGTTGGAGTTCTACCAGGCTTACGCCGACTACGAAGACAACATGGACCTGACCGAAGAGTTGTTCCGCGAACTGGCGCAGCTGGTGCTGGGCAGCACCGACGTGCCATACGGCGACAAGGTGTTCCACTTCGGCGAGCCGTTCGTGCGTCTGTCGGTGTTCGACTCGATCCTCACGTCCACCCCAGAGCGGACCGCCGATGATCTGAACGACATCGACAAGGCTCGCGCCATCGCCAAGAAGGCCGGCGCCAAGGTGCTGGGCTTCGAAGGTCTGGGCAAGCTTCAAGTGATGATTTTCGAAGAACTGGTCGATCACAAGCTGGAACAGACGCACTTCATCACCCAGT
>NZ_JBIWAL010000095.1:0-11296 GCF_044760045.1 Pseudomonas sp. NPDC098747
CATCTGCTATGCGGAAACCCCGCAAGACCAGCAGGCTTACGTCGAGTACATCAAACAAGAGTAAAACCCCGAACGCCTGACGCAGATCCTCACGGAAGTTGTAGAAATCATTGGAGCCAACATTCTGAACATTGCGAGTCAGAACTATGAGCCTCAGGGTGCCAGCGTCACGATTCTGATCTCGGAAGAGCCGGTGACCCCGACTGAAAGCCAGATCGAAGAATCGCCAGGTCCGTTGCCCGAAATTATCCTGGCCCACCTCGACAAGAGTCACATCACGGTGCATACCTACCCGGAAATCCATCCGGACGCCGGTATTGCGACTTTCCGTGTGGACATCGATGTGTCGACTTGTGGTGTCATTTCACCGCTTAAAGCGCTCAATTTCCTCATTCACCAGTTCGATTCGGACATTGTGACCGTGGATTACCGTGTGCGCGGCTTCACCCGTGACGTTGAAGGCAATAAGCACTTCATTGACCACGAGATCAATTCGATCCAGAACTACCTTTCCGAAGACACCCGCGACGCGTACCAGATGACCGACGTGAACGTGTACCAGGAAAACCTGTTCCACACCAAAATGCTGTTGAAGAACTTCGAACTGGACAACTACCTGTTCGGCGACGCTACCAACAATCTGTCGTCTGAGCAGCGTGCTCAGGTGACTGATCGTGTGAAACACGAAATGCTGGAAATCTTCTACGCGCGCAACATGCCGACGTAAGAGTTCCGGGCACAAAAAAGGCGACCTTTCGGTCGCCTTTTTTTTGTTTTGCTACAGGACCCTGTGGGAGCTGGCTTGCCAGCGATGAGTCCCTGTCTGACGATACAAACCTTAGATCCGATAAGTACTCTTGGTCATCACCTTGGCCAACAGACTCATCCCGAACTTCACCGGTGCCGGAAACCGGAAACCACCCGCATCCAGCGCACTCTCCGCATGATGCTCTTCATCAATGCGCATCTGCTCGAGAATCGCCCGGGACTTCTCGTCCTCGACAGGCAGTTGCTCCAGATGTTCGTTCAAGTGCTTGCACACCTGATGCTCGGTCGCCGCCACGAATCCGAGGCTGACCTTGTCGCTGATCAGACCGGCCACAGCGCCAATCCCGAACGACATGCCGTAGAACAGCGGATTAAGCACGCTGGTGTGACTGCCCAACTGGTGAATGCGTTGTTCGCACCAGACCAGATGATCAATCTCTTCTTCGGCCGCGTGCTCCATGGCCTTGCGCACCTGTGGCAGCTTGGCGGTCAGCGCCTGCCCCTGATACAGCGCCTGGGCACAGACTTCGCCGGTATGGTTGATGCGCATCAGCCCGGCGACATGGCGGGTGTCTTCGTCGCTCATCTGGGTTTCCGGCTGCAGAATCGCTGGCGACGGACGGTACGGCTGGCCGCTGAAGGGCAGCAGGGTGCGCATCGCGGCATCGGCTTGCAGCAGAAGACGGTCAATCGGCGAGTAGTGACGTTGGGTAGTCATGCTGACCTCCGGGAAGAATCTCGGCGGCCAGTTTAACCGAATCGGCCGGGGAAGGTTTGCGCTGAGTCATTTGTAACGCGGCCTTGCTTTTGTGGGTGGGAGAGAGCTTGCTCGCTCCCACAGGTCTTGATGAATCAGCCCGGTGGCCAGTTCATCTGGCGCTGACCGAGTACGTGCATATGAATGTGGTAGACGGTCTGCCCACCCTTTTCATTGCAGTTCATGACTACCCGGAAACCATCCTCGCAGCCCAGTTCCAATGCCAGACGTTGCGCGGTAAACAGGATATGCCCAGCCAGTGCCTTGTCGTCTTCGGTCAGGTCATTGAGGGTGCGTACCGGTTTTTTCGGGATCACCAGAAAATGCACTGGTGCCTGAGGGGCGATGTCGTGGAACGCCAGAACCTGGTCGTCCTCGTAGATGATCTTGGCCGGGATTTCCCGGTTGATGATCTTGGTGAACAGAGTATCCACTGCTGTTTTCTCCGTTGTTTGGGCTGGTCTGAGTGTACTCATGGGGAATGAACCCGCCCAGTGTTTTGCCGTAGGACAGATCAGCGTGGGCAGTAGGCCTTGTTGACCATGCCGACGATGGTGCGGTTGAGCCAGCGCGAACCCAGTCGCGGTAAAAACGCGACCCAGCGGTTGCGCCGACCCGGGATAATGATTGCGCGGTTTTTCTCCAGCGCGCGCACGGTATAGAGCGCGACTTCTTCGGGGCTCATCAGCACTTTGCTGTCTCTGAGTTTGTCGCTGTTCAGCTGTGCGGTGCGGAAAAAATCCGTGCCGGTCGGGCCTGGGCAGAGCACCGAAACCTTCACCGCGCTTTGCTTGAGCTCAACCCGCAATGCTTCGGAAAAGTGCAGCACATAGGCCTTGCTCGCGTAATAGGTACTCATCCACGGGCCAGGATTGAACGCCGCCACGGAGGCCACGTTGAGAATCTGTCCGCCACCCTGCAGCGCCATGCTGTTGCCAATCGCATGGCACAGACGGGTGAGGGCGAGAATGTTTACCTCGATCAGGTCCTGCTCGGTCATCCAGTCCTGAGCCAGGAACGGGCCGCAAGTACCAATGCCGGCGCAGTTCACCAGCAGATCGATTTGCCGGTCACCTTCTTCCAGCTCCAGCAGAAAGCCGGACAGGCGCAGCGGTTCGCCCAGATCGCAGGCACGGAACAGGACCTCGACGCCGAAGCGCTGGGTCAGTTCGATGGCAATACTCTCAAGCTGATCACGCTTTCGTGCCACCAGAATCAGGCTGCGGCCGCGCCGGGCAAGCGCTTCGGCCATGGCCAGGCCGATGCCACTGGAGGCGCCAGTGATCAGAGCGTAACGGGTCATGCAATTCTCCATCGCAACAGCTCCGCGCCAGCGACGCGGGTGTCACGGCGGGGAGCGCTGTTCATTCTTTCGCAGAGTCTACAGGGGCCTGCGCCGCTTCGGCTGCATCGTCGGCGGAATTCGCTGCCGGTTCGACCTCTACTTCGATTTCATCGGTGGTCACCGAACCGCTGTCATAGCTGCTTTCGAGGCTGGTTTCGTATTCCTGCTGAATGGCCGAAATTCCGCCAAGTATTCCCCCCATGAAAAACAGCCCGATAAAGACGATCCACAGGGCACTCAGAACCTTGACCGCTGTGTTGTTTGGCGGAGGTGGTGGCCCGTATCGGTTGGCACCGGTATTGCCCGGCACGACCATGATCACAAAAGGGAAGATGCTGCCCACGAATGGGACAAGGGTCAGCAACCACAGCCAGCCGGACCAACCGATATCGTGCAGGCGTTGTACGGTGAAGAAAATGCTGATGACGATGAGCGCCAAACCCAGAAAGAGCGCGACGATGCCGCCGATGATGAGGGCGCTGGTGGATTCGGCGCTGACCAGTCCTACGGCGATCAGCGCGAATATGCTGATGATCGGCAGGCTCACCAACGTCACGACCATCGTCCAGGCCAGGAAGCGCAAACGTCCGATCCTGCCCTCCACACCAAGCGGTTTTAGCGTTGCAACCCCTGCGAAGGTTTCACCTACGCTGGCCTGCGGTGGCGCGTAAGGCGAGTAAGGCTCTGCCACGGCAGCGGATTGTTCGCGTACGTCCGAGAGGTTCAGCTCGATGGCTGTTTCGGCTTCGATCCGGGCGTCGATCCCGGTTTTGTTCAATGCTTGCAGATAGGTCTGCGCATCGCTGTGAGACAGATCGCGCTTGAGTGCCACGGTGCTGCCATTGAACAGCCGCTCAATGCCGGCCACTTCGCTTTTGAATAGATCTGCGAGGTTCAGCTTGGCTGTGGTGATATCGACACCGGGCTGTAGAGCTCCGTCGAAAACGATCTTGTAACGGGGTTCGCTCATGGCCGAGGCATCCTTGTCGCGATAGATTGAAAGGTCGTCAGTGTAAGGCCAGTCCGCCAGCGCCTGGCCTGATTTTTTCTTAGCGCGGCCAGCGTTGCGGCAACTGCGCGGCGCGTTCCAGGGCTTGGCGGTATTCAGCGTCGAGGCGGGCGATCAATTGATCCACGCTGGGCAGATCATCAATCTGCCCGACCCCCTGGCCAGCAGACCAGACAGTCTTCCAGGCTTTGGCTTCATCAATGATCGGCTTGAGCTTGTCGCCGAAATTCACTTCGCCTTTACCTTGCAGTGCAGCCAAGTCGAAACCCGCGGCCTCCAGGCTTTGGCGCATGAAACTGGCCGGCACCCCTGATACCGCTGGAGTATGGATGATGTCGGCTGCTTTGGCTGTCAGCAGCATCTGCTTGTAGGCGTCGGGCGCATGACTTTCGGTGGTGCCGATAAATCGCGTACCGAAGTAGGCCAAATCCGCACCGAGCAATTGAGCAGCCAGAATCTCATGGCCGTGGTTCAAACATCCTGCAAGCAACAACGTCTTGTCGAAGAACTGTCGAATCTCGGCGATCAGCGCAAACGGACTCCACGTACCGGCATGGCCGCCCGCGCCGGCCGCGACGGCGATCAAACCGTCGACGCCGGCCTCGGCGGCTTTCTCGGCATGGCGGCGCGTGGTGACATCATGGAAGACCAGGCCTCCATAGCTGTGCACCGCGTCGACCAACTCCTTCACCGCGCCAAGGCTGGTGATGACGATCGGCACTTTATGTTCGACGCAAATAGCCAGGTCCGCCTGCAAGCGTGGGTTGCTGTTGTGAACGATCAGGTTCACGGCATACGGCGCCGGATTGTCCAGTGTCGCCAGTCCCGCCTCGATCTGTTCCAGCCAGGCTTTGAACCCGCTGCTTTCGCGCTGGTTCAGCGCCGGGAAGCTGCCAACCACGCCATTACGGCAGCAGGCCAGTACCAGTTCCGGGTTGGAAATCAGGAACATCGGCGCCACCACCACAGGCAGGCGCAGACGTTGTTCGAACAAAGCGGGCAGCGACATTATGAACACCCCAAAGATTGGTACTTGTTGACGTTAGAACGGCTTGACCACGACCAGAATTACGATAGCCAGCAATATCAGAACCGGCACTTCATTGAACCAGCGATAAAAGACATGGCTGCGGGTGTTCTCGCCACGGGCAAAACGTTTTACCTGCGCGCCGCACATATGGTGGTAGCCGATCAGCAAGACCACGAGGGTCAGTTTGGCGTGGATCCAGCCGCCCATGCTGAAGATGCTCGGGTTGAGGTAAATCAGCCAGCCGCCGAAGATCAGCGTGGCGATCATCGCCGGGCCCATGATGCCGCGATAGAGCTTGCGCTCCATGAGGCTGAAGCGTTCTTTGCTGACCGTGTCTTCACTTTGTGCGTGATAAACGAACAGTCGCGGCAGGTAGAACAGCCCGGCAAACCAGCACACGAGGCTGACGATATGAAACGCTTTGATCCACAGATAGAGCATTTTTAGTTATTCCCAGGTTCACGGTAGCCTGGATAGTAGAGGCTTGAGCGTCTGCACGTCACCTTGACGGTTGTCGCAGGCGCGCGCGCGTCCTATTATCGACGGCTTTCCAGTGGGTTCGTTGAGGGCAGGTTTATGGTCAAGGTCGGTATTGTCGGCGGCACGGGTTACACCGGTGTCGAACTGCTGCGTCTGTTGGCACAGCATCCGCAGGCAGAGGTGGCGGTGATCACTTCCCGATCCGAGGCCGGTCTGGCCGTGGCTGATATGTACCCAAACCTGCGCGGTCATTACGACGGCCTGGCCTTCAGCGTGCCTGACATCAAAGCGCTCGGTGCTTGTGATGTGGTGTTCTTCGCCACGCCGCACGGTGTCGCTCACGCTTTGGCGGGTGAGCTGCTGGCAGCAGGCACGAAGGTCATCGATCTGTCGGCTGACTTCCGTCTGCAAGACGCTGAAGAGTGGGCCAAGTGGTACGGCCAGCCGCACGGTGCGCCGGAACTGCTGGATGAGGCGGTCTACGGTCTGCCGGAAGTCAATCGCGAGCAAATCAAGAAAGCCCGTCTGATCGCAGTACCGGGGTGCTATCCGACCGCTACGCAGTTGGGTTTTCTGCCGCTGCTTGAAGCAGGTCTGGCCGATACCGCGCGCTTGATTGCCGACTGCAAGTCCGGTGTCAGCGGTGCCGGTCGCGGCGCGGCTGTAGGATCGTTGTACTCCGAGACGTCGGAAAGCATGAAGGCTTACGCGGTGAAAGGTCACCGTCACCTGCCGGAAATTCGCCAAGGCCTGCGTCGCGCGGCGGGCAAGGATGTCGGTCTGACCTTCGTCCCGCACCTGACCCCGATGATTCGTGGCATTCACTCCACGCTCTACGCAACAGTGGTTGATCGCTCGGTTGATCTGCAGGCGCTGTTCGAAAAGCGTTACGCCAATGAACCGTTCGTCGATGTCATGCCGGCTGGCAGCCATCCGGAAACCCGCAGCGTGCGTGGCGCCAACGTCTGCCGCATCGCGGTTCACCGTCCACAGGATGGCGATCTGGTGGTGGTGTTGTCGGTGATCGACAACCTGGTCAAAGGCGCCTCGGGGCAGGCGGTGCAGAACATGAACATCCTGTTCGGTCTGGATGAGCGTTTCGGTCTGTCTCACGCCGGTATGCTGCCGTAACACTTTCAGTCGCACAGCAAAAAGGCCCGTTAACCGGGCCTTTTTGCATTCTGAACAGCTCGTCGGCTTTATTGATATACCGTAACAATAGTTGACCGATTTTCTCGGACAAGCGGATAATGCGCGTCATCACGCATTATGGCGGCGTAACGCCGGGAGATAGTCAGCATGAGCGTCGAATCCTTCACCCCCACGGCTTTGCAATTCACCCAAGGTGCTGCTCACAAGTTGAAGAGCCTGGTCGATGAAGATTGGAATGATCGCTTGAAGCTGCGCGTATTCGTTACGGGCGGCGGTTGTTCAGGGTTTCAATACGGTTTCACCTTCGATGAAGATGTGGCCGAGGATGACACCATTGTCGAGCGCGAAGGCGTGAGTCTGGTGGTTGATCCAATGAGCTTCCAGTACTTGGCCGGTGCCGAGGTGGACTATCAGGAAGGTCTGGAAGGTTCGCGCTTCGTGATCAAGAACCCGAATGCTTCCACGACTTGTGGTTGCGGCTCGTCGTTCTCGATCTGATCGCACTTCGCTGCAGACAATAAAACGCCGCAGAGCCTTACGGTTCTGCGGCGTTTTTTATTGCCAGCGTTTTGCTCAGTTGGGGTAGATGGCGCCGAGTACGCGCAGGCCTTTGGCGCCGGTAACGCTTGGGCGGTTGGTGGCAATGCCTTCGAGGCAGCAATGAGCCAGCCAGGCGAAAGCCATGGCTTCGACCCAGTCTGGATCTACGCCGTGATTTGCAGTGCTGGCAACGGTTGCGTTCGGCAGCAGGTCAGCCAGTCGCTTCATCAATGTCGCGTTGTGTGCGCCGCCGCCGCAGACCAGCAGCTCGCGAGTCTCCGATTGAGCGCTTTGCAGAGATTCGACGATGGTCATTGCCGTCAGCTCGAGCAACGTTGCCTGTACGTTTTCAGCCGGGAAGGCCGGCAGCCTTGAAAGGTGTTGTTCTAGCCAAGGCAGGTTGAACACTTCTCGACCCGTGCTCTTCGGGCCTTTGGTCACGAAGAACGGATCGCTGAGCAATGCTTTCAGCAGACCAGGTTCAACGGTGCCGGAGGCTGCCCAGTCGCCGTTGCGGTCATAGTTTTCGCCCCGTTGCTGCTGAATCCAGGCGTCCATCAGCACATTCCCAGGCCCGCAGTCGAAACCGGCTACGGGCTTGGTCGGTTCAATCAGACTCAGATTGCTGAAACCGCCTACATTCAACACAGCCTGATTACCGGTACGCTCCTCAAACAAAGTCTCATGGAAGGCTGGTACCAGAGGTGCACCTTGACCACCGGCAGCGACATCGCGGCTGCGGAAGTCACTGACCACTGTGATCCCCGTCAGCTCTGTCAGCAGGGCAGGGTTACCAATCTGTACGGTGAAACCGCGAGTTGGCTCGTGGCGAATAGTCTGGCCATGGCTGCCGATCGCGCGGATAGCTTCAGGTTTGAGCTGTTGCTGGCCGAGGAGGGCGTGAATGCCTTGTGCCGCGAGTTTCACCCATTTTTGCTGGGCAATGGCCGAGCGAGCGATCTCGTCGGGACCGCTGGCGCACAAGCCAAGCAGCTCGGTGCGCAGGGATTCAGGCATAGGAATGTAGTGCGTGGCGACCAGTTTGATCGCCGAGGTTTGCTCGATCAGGGCGATGTCGAGCCCGTCGAGACTGGTTCCGGACATCACACCGATATAGAGAGTCATGGCTTAACGCTTGCTCGAAGCCAGCATGGTGGCCTTCTCTTGGTCCATGCGCGCCATCAGTGGTTGGCTCTGCGCCAGGAATCGGGCGCGTTCGGCTTTGGCGATTGGATCGGCCATTGGCAGCTTTTGACCCAGAGGGTCGACGTGAACGCCATTGACCTGGAACTCATAGTGCAAATGCGGGCCGGTCGACAGGCCTGTCGTGCCGATGTAACCGATCACTTGGCCCTGTTTGACGCTGCCGCCGGTCTTCACGCCTTTGGCAAAGCCTTGCATGTGGCCGTAAAGCGTACGGTAAGTATTGCCGTGTTGAATGATCACAGTGTTGCCGTAGCCACCGCGGCGGCCGGCCAGCAGCACTTTGCCGTCACCGGCAGCCTTGATAGGCGTGCCGCGTGGGGCCGCGTAATCGACGCCTTTATGCGCGCGGATCTTGTTGAGAATCGGATGTTTACGGCCCATGGAGAACTTCGAGCTGATGCGGGCGAAGTCCACCGGAGTACGGATGAACGCCTTGCGCATACTGTTGCCATCGGCAGTGTAGTAGCTGCTATTACCCTGTTTGTTGGTGTAACGCACAGCGGTGTAGGTCTTGCCGCGGTTGGTGAAGCGCGCTGACAGGATCGGGCCGGT
The DNA here is from genome assembly GCF_044760045.1 of Pseudomonas sp. NPDC098747. Taxonomy (NCBI): domain Bacteria; kingdom Pseudomonadati; phylum Pseudomonadota; class Gammaproteobacteria; order Pseudomonadales; family Pseudomonadaceae; genus Pseudomonas; species Pseudomonas sp. NPDC098747. The sequence goes on from NZ_JBIWAL010000095.1 coordinate 8,840, forward strand.
GCCGACAGCTTTACCGTTGACCACTTTCTGTTCGTAGATCACATCAAATTCATCGCCCTGACGAATGTCCTGAGCGAAGTCGACGTCGTAGCCGAAGACGCTGGCCATATCCATGGTCATGCTATGGGAAAGCCCCGCGCGAGCGGCGGACTGCGATAGCGAACTGTTGATCACGCCGTGAACGTAGGCGGTGCGAACGGTAGGTTTTGTAGTAACTCGGTTGAAGGCAAAACCCTTGTCATTCTTGGTCAGAGTGATGGTTTCAACGTCGCTGACTTTGCTGTGCAGGCTTGTCAGTTGGCCTTCAGGGGTCAGTTCAAACTCGAGTTTCTGGCCACGCTTGAGCTGGCTGAACTGTTTGGCTTGTTTGTCGCTGGCCAGAACTTCATGCATGGCGGTGGCTGGCAAACCGACCTTTTCGAACAAGGTCGACAGCGTATCGCCTTTAGCGACGACTACTTCTCGATGGCCAGAGGCTTTCGGTTTTTCAGCGGCCGGAGCCGGTACGGGCACGGCTTCAGCAGTTTGCGGGGTGTTTTCTTCGCTGTTTTCGATTTGGGCAAACGGCGACGCTGCTGGCTCAGTTGTGGCTTGAGCGGCGTCAGCAGCGTCTTGATCTTGTGTCAGTTGTTCAGCAGGACTTTCCAGTTCAAGGCTCAGGGTCGTCTTTTTGGCTTCTACATCACTGGAAGGAAATACCAGGAGCGCCAGGCTGAGAAGGGCGGCGATACCACTTGCAGCGAGCAGGTGGGTCTTCGGGTAAAGCGGTGGCGCTTTAGACGGTTCAGTGCTCATAAGTAATTTTGACTTTGAAAAGTGATGAATTGGAAAAGATGAATGACATGATGAAGATGAAATAACTGTATAAAATATAACCAAATCATCTCTGAAGCAAGTCTACAGACATCACGTCTGTGGATTGGTGTCCGTGCGCCGGGCAAAACTTGTAATTGGTGCGCGATATTGTATGGTTGGTTCCCTTTGAATCTGAGCCTTGCGGGTCTGTTATGAAGTCGGTTGAAGAGCAGCTAGCGCTGATTAAACGTGGTGCGGAAGAACTGTTGGTCGAGTCCGAGCTGATCGAGAAGCTCAAGCGTGGCCAGCCGCTGCGTATCAAGGCTGGTTTTGATCCAACCGCTCCGGATTTGCATTTGGGTCATACCGTGCTTATTAATAAGCTGCGCCAGTTCCAGGAGCTGGGGCATCAGGTGATCTTCCTTATAGGTGACTTCACCGGGATGATCGGCGATCCGAGCGGGAAGAGTGCTACTCGCCCTCCGCTGACTCGCGAGCAGGTTCTGGAAAACGCCGAGACGTATAAGACTCAGGTTTTCAAGATTCTTGATCCGGCGAAAACCGAAGTGGCGTTCAACTCCACCTGGATGGATCAGATGGGGCCGGCGGACTTCATTCGTCTTACTTCGCAATACACCGTCGCGCGGATGCTTGAGCGCGATGACTTTGACAAGCGTTACACCACCAATCAGCCGATCGCTATTCACGAGTTCCTTTATCCGCTGGTTCAGGGATATGACTCGGTCGCTTTGCGTGCGGACGTCGAGTTGGGCGGTACCGATCAGAAGTTCAACTTGCTGATGGGGCGTGAACTGCAGCGTGGTTATGGTCAGGAAGCTCAGTGCATTCTGACGATGCCTTTGCTTGAAGGTCTCGATGGCGTGAAGAAGATGTCCAAGTCGTTGGGCAACTACGTCGGCATTCAGGAAGCTCCGGGCGTCATGTACAGCAAGCTCGTATCGATTCCGGATGCGCTGATGTGGCGTTACTTCGAATTGCTCAGCTTCCGTTCGATGGATGAGATCAATGCGTTGCGTGCTGATGTAGAGGCAGGCGCCAATCCGCGTGATGTGAAAATCAAGCTGGCTGAAGAGATCGTTGCGCGCTTCCATGGTGAGGAGGCTGCGGCGAATGCTCATCGCGCGGCGGGTAATCGCATGAAGGATGGCGAGCTGCCGGATGATCTGCCGGAGGTCGAGCTGACATCTGCTGAGGATATGCCGATTGCTGCTGTCCTTAACAAGGCAGGGCTGGTGAAGAACTCGGCGGCGGCGCGAGATCTCTTGGCGTCCGGCGGTGTGCGTATAGATGGTGAGGTCGTTGACCGCTCCTTTATATATGTAGTGGGCGCAACCCACGTTTGCCAGGCTGGCAAGAAGGCTTTTGCACGCATTGCGCTGAAATCTGAATAAAATCGAAATTGGGGGTTGACGGCGAATTCCAGACGTCTATAATTCGCCCCACTTCCGGCGCAGTCGAAACGGAAAACTCCTTGAGATTCAATGAGTTAAGTAGGTTTCGAGAGTGGGTCGCTTCAGTTCATCGAGGCCTGGAAGGAGTTGAAAGGGCGGTGCTGTTTGGCTCTTTTAACGGTTCGATCTTCTCGGTCGAAAGCGGAGAAAAAGAGGTGTTGACAACAGCGAGTAACGCTGTAGAATTCGC
>NZ_JBIWAL010000096.1:0-3772 GCF_044760045.1 Pseudomonas sp. NPDC098747
CTCGCTTTGATCCGGGTGGACCAAAAAGATGATTTCGTAATGACGCATGAATGCTCCTTACGGGTTGTAGCCTGCCGCTCAAAAACGGTCAGACAAGGAGTGAATGACACTTATGGACTTGCTGGCGCGGGGCACATGCGTGCCTGCCGTCACAGCAAGGGGCGCAATTGTAGAGAAGGGACTGAAGAGGTGCAAGGCAATTGGTGATTATTTGAACAACCACCTTCGATGCCGCTCCACAAAACACTGTGGGAGCGAGCTTGCTCGCGAATGCGACATCTCAGGCAACATTTATGTCGACTGACACTACGCTTTCGCGAGCAGGCTCGCTCCCACAGCTTGGATCGTGTACGGCTTATTTCTTGGCGGAAGCCTTGGCCTTCACGCCGCGCTGACGCCGCGCTTCGAACAGGCACACGCCGGTTGCCACCGAGACGTTGAGACTGCTGACGCTACCCGCCATCGGCAGGTTCACCAGATAGTCGCAATGTTCACGGGTCAGACGACGCATGCCTTTGCCTTCGGCGCCCATGATCAGGATGGTCGGGCCGGTCAGGTCCTGGTCATAGATGCTGACCTCGGCCTCGCCCGCCGTGCCGACAACCCACAGACCGCGTTGCTGGAGCTTTTCCAGAGTGCGCGCAAGGTTGGTCACTGCAACCAGCGGAATCACTTCCGCCGCGCCGCAGGCCACTTTACGCACGACAGGCGTCAGGGTGGCCGACTTGTCTTTTGGCACGATGACTGCCAACGCACCGGCAGCATCTGCTGAACGCAGGCAGGCGCCGAGGTTATGCGGGTCGGTTACGCCGTCGAGTACCAACAGCAGCGGCGCGCCGTCGGTGCGATCAAGCAACTCGTCGAGCATTGCCTCGCCCCAGACCTGGCTCGGACTTACTTCCGCGACCACGCCTTGGTGCACGCCCTCAACCCAGACGTCCATTTCACGACGTTCGGCCTGACCGACCTGGACACGATTCTCGTTAGCCAGTTCGATCAAGGTCTGCACACGCGGATCGTTACGGCTTTCAGCCAACCAGATCTGCTTGACGCGCTTGGGGTGGTGACGCAGCAACGCTTCTACCGCGTGAACGCCGTAGATTTTTTCCAACTGACTCATGACTTCGCCTTCGGTTTACGTGCCCCGCCACTTTTGGCTGGAGCCGAACCCGCTTTCGGCGGGCCTTTACGGTGCTTGCTCGGTTTGGCTGGCTTGCCGCCGGTCGCATTTTCAGGCGCCGACCGTCCGGTCTTTCCCCCGGACGCCGCTTTACCACCGTTTTTCGCATCGGCGAGCAAAGCCTGCTTCATTTCACGGCTTTTTCGCAGCTCGGCGTTTTTCGCCACGGCATCGCTTGGGCGATAAGCTTCACTGGCCTTTTCCTTGGCAGGACGGCGGCCAGCGGTTTTCGCCGGGGCCGGTTCTGCCGCAGTCTTTGCAGCGGGCGCAGCAGTTTCGGCGCCACGTTTTTTGCGACCGATCGGTGCGCTGATGGTTTTTTCCGCCATCTCGAAGTCGATCTTGCGCTCGTCGAGGTCAACACGCATTACGCGCACCTCAACGGTGTCACCGAGACGGAAGCTGCGACCGGTGCGCTCGCCCGCCAGGCGGTGATGCACAGGGTCGAAGTGATAGTAATCGCCCGGCAGCGCGGTGACATGCACCAGGCCTTCGACGTAGATATCGGTCAGTTCGACGAAAAGGCCAAAACCGGTCACGGCAGTGATCACGCCCGGGAACGATTCGCCCACGCGATCTTTCATGAACTCGCACTTGAGCCAGTTCACCACGTCACGGGTGGCTTCGTCGGCACGGCGCTCGCTCATCGAGCATTGCTCGCCAAGTTGCTCGAGCGCGGCTTCGTCGTACGGATAAATACGCGCCTTCGGAATGGTCATCGCACCGGCACGACGAACGTGCGGGGTGTCCTGTTTCGAATGGATCACGCTGCGGATCGCGCGGTGTGTGAGCAGGTCCGGGTAACGACGGATCGGCGAAGTGAAGTGGGTATAGGCTTCGTAATTCAGACCAAAGTGGCCCTGATTGTCAGCGCTGTACACCGCCTGGCTCAACGAGCGCAGCATCACGGTCTGGATCAGATGGAAATCCGGACGATCCTTGATGCTCGCCAGCAGTGCCTGGTAATCCTTCGGCGACGGGCCATCCTTGCCTTTGTGCAGGGACAGACCAAGCTCACCGAGGAACGCGCGCAGTTTTTCCAGACGCTCCGGCGGCGGGCCGTTGTGAACGCGATACAACGCGGGTATTTCGTGCTTCTTCAGGAATTCGGCGGTGGCCACGTTGGCCGCCAGCATGCACTCCTCGATCAGCTTGTGCGCATCGTTACGAACGGTTGGACGGATCTCGGCAATCTTGCGCTCGGTCCCGAAGATGATCCGGGTTTCCTGCGTTTCGAAATCGATCGCGCCACGTACGTGACGAGCGGCCAGCAAAACCTTGTACAGCGCATAAAGCTGCTTGAGGTGCGGCAGAACGTCGTTGTACTCGCCGCGAAGCTGACGCGCCTCGGTCAGTTTCGGCGTTTCCAGCATCGCGCTGACCTTGTTGTAGGTCAGGCGAGCGTGGGAGTGAATCACCGCTTCGTAGAAGCAGTAGTCGGTCATTTCGCCGGACTTGGAGATGGTCATCTCGCAAACCATGGCCAGGCGATCGACGTGCGGGTTCAGCGAGCACAGGCCGTTGGACAGCTGTTCAGGCAGCATCGGCACTACACGCTCGGGGAAGTACACCGAGTTGCCGCGAACCTGAGATTCATTGTCCAGCGCCGAACCGATCTTCACGTAGCTGGAGACGTCGGCAATCGCCACGTACAACTTCCAGCCGCCAGAGAATAAGCGCAGCTTGCCCGGTTTGGCTTCGCAGTAGACCGCGTCATCGAAGTCGCGAGCGTCTTCACCGTCGATGGTCACGAACGGCAGATGGCGCAGGTCGACGCGCTTCTCTTTGTCTTTCTCTTCGACTTCAGGCTTGAGCTTGGCGGCTTCTTTCAAGACCGCTTCAGGCCAGACGTGCGGGATATCGTAAGCGCGCAGGGCGACATCGATTTCCATGCCCGGCGCCATGTAGTTGCCCACGACTTCAACCACATCGCCTTGCGGCTGGAAGCGTGGCGTCGGCCAGTGGGTGATCTTCACCTCGACGAACTGACCGATCTGCGCGTTGGCGTTACGGCCCGGCGTGACCAGCACTTCTTGCTGGATCTTCGGGTTATCCGCAACGACGAAGCCGATGCCACCCTCTTCGAAATAACGACCGACGATGGTTTCGTGGGCGCGGGTGACAACTTCGACGATCATGCCTTCGCGGCGACCGCGACGGTCGAGGCCAGAGACACGGGCCAGCGCACGGTCACCGTCGAACACCAGACGCATTTGCGCCGGGCTCATGAACAGGTCGTCGCTACCGTCGTCCGGCACCAGGAAGCCGAATCCGTCCCGGTGCCCGCTGATGCGGCCCAGGATCAGGTCGAGTTTATCCACCGGCGCATAAGTGCCACGACGGGTATAGATCAGTTGAGCGTCGCGCTCCATTGCGCGCAGACGGCGGCGCAGGGCTTCGACCTGGTCTTCTGTGGTCAGACCAAACTCTTCGACCAGTTGCTCGCGGGCAGCTGGCGAACCCCGATCAGCAAGGTGCTGAAGGATCAGTTCGCGGCTGGGAATAGTGTTATTTTTTTTTTTAGATTGTATTTGGGTCTTGTTTTGTATGTTTTTGATTTAGGGTTTTTTAGTGTTTTGTCGTTGTATATTT
>NZ_JBIWAL010000096.1:3782-10073 GCF_044760045.1 Pseudomonas sp. NPDC098747
AATTATACCACATACTAGATGCAAAATCGAGAAACCCGATCAGAAATGTGCTGAAGGATAAGTTATCGGCTGGGAATAGGGTTATCATATTTTTCCGCTTCACGAGCGGCCTCGGGATCGAGGGACTGCCAATCGGCCATTAGAGAGTTTTCACCTTGTCTATATGCGGGTTAGTTTGGCATAGGCGCCATCAAACGGGAAATTTCAGACTATAAAGGCCCATCTAAAGCACTGTATCGCCGTTTTAAAGTAGTTTTGAACACCGCTGGTAAAAAAAATCAATTTTTTTGTCGACGGGGGTTTACAGTTAAAAAGACGCTCCGTATAGTGCGCGCCATCGACGACGCACTAGCGTTGCCGATATTGCCCAGATGGTGAAATTGGTAGACACGCCAGCTTCAGGTGCTGGTGACCGCAAGGTCGTGGAAGTTCGAGTCTTCTTCTGGGCACCAATTTCGAGTTTGAGACTAGATCAGTTTCAAGACTCACACAAAAACCCGCGAAAGCGGGTTTTTTGCATTCTAAGGAAAGGATTTGTTAAAACCGATTTATTAAAATTAAATCAGGGGTTTACAGATCAAAATGCGCTCCGTATAGTGCGCCACATCAACAGCGGCAACGCTTGCGATGATTGCCCAGATGGTGAAATTGGTAGACACGCCAGCTTCAGGTGCTGGTGACCGCAAGGTCGTGGAAGTTCGAGTCTTCTTCTGGGCACCAATTCAAATTCAAGGTTACGACCTTGGATTTCTCAAAAACCCGCGAAAGCGGGTTTTTGCGTTTCCGGGGTTTGAAAAATCAAGCTCCCCCTCGCCACAATTGACCAAAACGCCCCACGCCTAGCAAACCACTGCCAGTCTCGCAAGGCGCATTTGAGAAACAATATCGTTTATCATTGTTGCAAGATTTTGCAATGCGACAGTGAGGAACCCAGCGAATGACGTTTCGAAATACCCTGCGCCGAGGCTTGACCTGCACCCTTCTCGGCCTGGCGCTCGCCACTCCCCTCACCCAGGCTGCCGATGCGGTTTCCCTGACTCTCTACAACGGCCAGCACAAGGAAGTCGGCGATGCGATCGCCAAAGCCTTCGAAGCCACGACCGGCATTCACGTCAATGTCCGCAAAGGCAGCAGCAATCAGCTCGCCAGCCAAATTGTCGAAGAAGGCGACCGCTCCCCCGCAGACGTGATCTATACCGAAGAATCCCCGCCACTGAACAAACTTGGCGAACAAGGCCTGCTGGCCAAGGCCGATGACGCCACGCTGGCCGTGCTGCCGGAAAAATACGTCGCGAGTAACGGCACCTGGATCGGCGTGACCGCCCGTGTCCGAGTGGTCGCCTACAACCCGAAACTGATCGATGAAAAAGACCTGCCGAAATCGGTGATGGAATTCTCCGATCCACAATGGCAAGGCAAGGTCGGCTTCGTGCCAACCAGCGGCGCGTTCCAGGAACAGGCCGTTGCCATTATCAAGATGCACGGTCGCGACGCCGCCGAAGAATGGCTGACCGGTCTGCGCGCATTCGGCAAGACCTACAGCAACAACATGGTCGCGCTCAAAGCGGTGGAAAACGGCGAAGTCGCCACCGTACTGGTGAACAATTACTACTGGTTCGCCTTGCAACGCGAGAAAGGCAAACTGGATTCGAAACTGCATTACTTCACCGGCGGCGACGTCGGTGGCTTGATCACCGTCTCCAGTGCCGCCGTGCTGAAATCCAGTAAACACCCAAAAGAAGCCCAGCAATTCCTCGCTTACATGGCCAGCGAAGAAGGTCAGCGCGTGATCACTCAGACCACCGCCGAATACCCGCTGCATAAAGGCATGGAATCGGATCGTGGCCTCAAACCGTTCAGCGAACTGGAAGCGCCAGCCGTAACTCCGGCGGATCTGGGTAATGCCGAAGAAGCGCTGGAACTGGAACGTGAAGTTGGCTTGAACTGATGACAGCATCGTTATCCGCCCCCGCCGCGCGCGGGGGTTACGTGCCACGACGCAAGCGGCCGTCGATCTGGCTGGTGCTGCCAGTATTGCTGCTGGTGGTACTGAGCCTGCTGCCGCTGGTATATGTCGGGCTGAAAACCTGGCAGGCCGGCTGGGCCGAGGCGCTGCACTTGTTGTGGCGCCCTTACGTTTTCGGCCTGCTGCGCAACACCCTGGCATTGATGGTCGGCGTGACCGTCACCTGCGGCGTGATCGGCCTGTCGCTGGCCTGGCTGCTGGAACGCAGTAATTTGCCGGGGCGGCGTCTGTGGGGCGTGATTTTATGTCTGCCGTTCGCGGTGCCAGCGTTTGTCAGCAGCTTCACCTGGGTGTCGTTGAGCGCGCAGTTCGAAGGCCTTGGCGGGGCAATTCTGGTGATGAGCCTGTCAAAGTACCCGCTGATCTTCCTGCCTGTCGCAGCGACCCTGCGCAACCTCGATCCATCCCTTGAAGAATCCGCCCGCACCTTGGGCCAGAATCGTTGGGGCGTGTTTTTCCGCGTCACCCTCCCCCTGCTCTGGCCGTCGCTGCTGGCCGGTTCGCTGCTGATTGCGTTGCACATGCTGGTGGAGTTCGGCGCGCTGTCGATCATTGGCCTGCAAACCTTCACCACGGCGATCTATCAGCAATTCGAACTGGAGTTCAGCAACGCCAATGCAGCGATGCTTTCTGCGGTATTGCTAGCGCTGTGCCTGGTGCTGCTGTGGCTGGAACTGCGCGTGCGCGGCAAGGGCCGACACGTACGCACCGGTCAAGGCGCGGCGCGTCAGGCCGAGCAAGTCAGGCTCGGATCCTGGGCCGCTGTTGGTCAGGTGTATTGCCTGACGCTGGCGATTGTCGGCAGCGGGATTCCACTGGGCATGTTGGCGTATTGGCTGGCCGTCGGGTCATCGGCGGCATTCCCGGTCGCGGCAATTACCGAAGCGCTGCTGTCGTCGCTGGCGTTGTCACTGGGTGGCGCAGCGCTGTGCCTGCTGTTGGCGGTACCGGTCGGATTGCTGGTGGTGCGTTACAAAGGTCAACTGGCGATCTGGGCCGAGCGCCTGCCCTACCTGCTACATGCGCTGCCAGGACTGGTGATTGCGCTGACGCTGGTGTATTTCGCCCTGCATTACGTGCCGGCGCTGTACCAGACATCCGGTTTGCTGCTGATCGCTTATGCGCTGCTGTTTCTGCCGCTGGCTCAGGCACCGATTCGCACTGCACTGAACAAGGCTGCGCCGCAACTGGAAGAAGCGGCGCGCACGCTGGGCGCATCGTCGTTCACGGCATTTTGTCGGGTCACGCTGCCGATCATTTTCCCGGCATTGGGCGCAGCGTTTGCGCTGGTATTTCTGGATGCGATGAAGGAGCTGACGGCGACCTTGCTGCTGAGTCCGACCGGGCTCAATACGTTGGCGACCGAAGTCTGGGCGCATACCGCGAATGTCGAGTTTGCGGCGGCGGCGCCTTATGCGGCGCTGTTGATATTGGTCTCGGGATTGCCCGTCTATCTGCTGACGACGCGGATGTATTTGAGCCGCTGACGCAGCTTTCGCGAGCAAGCTCGCTCCCACAATGATTGTTGGTGAACACAAACCCTGCGTACACCTCGAAACCTGTGGGAGCGAGCTTGCTCGCGAAGGGGCAGACCCTGACACCATTAAGCCCGGAACTGCCCCAAGCTTGCTTTAAGTTGCGCAGCCAAGCCATCCAGCACCTTGCCACTGGCCGTGGTTTCCACCACCGCCTGCGCCGCTTTCTCTGCCTGCACATGAATCGTTTCGACGCGCCCACGTACCGCTTGCGCCCCCGCAGCCTGATGCGCCGCCGCCTGCGTGGCCAGTCCGATCGCCGCGTGCACCTGCTCGACCGAAGCCTGCACCGACTGCTGCAACCGTGCGCTGTCACGCAGCACCAGCAAACCTTCATTGGCTTGACGTCCGGCCTGCCCGATTGCCTCGACCGCCTCACGCGCGCCCTGCTGCAACGCGACGATGTGCGCCTGAATGTCGCCAGTGGAGCTTTGTGTCTTGCTCGCCAGCGCCCGAACCTCGTCCGCAACCACGGCAAAACCACGCCCGGTTTCGCCAGCCCGCGCCGCTTCGATTGCAGCGTTCAATGCCAGCAGGTTGGTCTGCTCGGCGATGCCGTGAATGACCGTCAGCACCACTTCAATCTGCTCACTCTGCTGCGCCAGTCGCTCGATGACTTTCGCACCAGTATCGACCTGCCCGGCCAGCGCCTCGATCAGACTGCCGACCTTGGCCGACGTGCGAGTGTTCTCATCGGTGGCCTGACGAATATCAACCACCTGCTTCAACGCTGCCTGCATCGCATGACTTTCCGATTGCGCCTCGTCAGCCATTTGCGAAAGCGCCCGCAGACTTTCCGCGACTTCGTCACGTTGCATCCCCGCTGCAGCATCAGCACCAGCATTGCGCAGGGTCATCGCGCCAATCTCCACGCCAGTGCGCTGGGCCACATCACCCGCCTCACGCACGATCGGCTGCAACTTGTCGACAAAGCGGTTGACCGCTGCAGCCATGTCACCGATTTCGTCTTTGCTGTTGATCTGTACGCGCTTGGTCAGGTCGCCCTCGCCCGCCGCAAGATCGTCCATCGCTGCGTTAAGCATCTTCAAGCGGTTGACCACGCGATGGCCGAGCACCACGGCCAGCAACAGCAGCACGCCGCAGCCGACTAGCGCGAGGCCCATGCCGATGCGCCAACGCAAGGTCGCGGCAGCGTCCTGCACAGTGCTCGCCGTGTTGGATTTCATTTCGGTGGCGGTGGACTGTGCCGATTGCAGACGCGCGCGCATCGCTGTGGCGCTATCGGCTGCGGCGCCTTTGAGGCTGTCGCCGACCAGTTGATCGCTGCTGGCGATCAATGCCGAGAAGCGCTTGTCGAGCGCGGCCAGATCGGTCTCTACCGAGGCCGTGGAGACGCCCATCAGTACCTTGCCGATTTCCACGCCGTTAGGGTTGATCGACGCTTCGAGGTAATAGACCGACGGATCGTTCTTTGCCGCATCCAGCACTTTATCCAAGGCACGTTCACCCTGGCCCTTTTCCAGCAAGGCCTTGTTGATCGGGTTTTCGCGATTGAGGTAACGGGTCAAGTGCTGACCGGTAGCGTCGTCGTAGACCACGAACAACACATTGGGATTGCGCTGGGCACGCCGGGCAAACTCGGAAAGGGTCGGCACGTCGCTGTCCCACATGGCGCGGGGTGCAACCGAGGCCAGCAACTGAGCCATGTCATTGGCCGAATCCTTCAGATCCTTTTCCAGCGTCGCACGCAGTTGCGCCTGTTCGTCCTTCAGGCGCGAAGACAAACCGGCGGTTAGTCGCTGACGGGTGCTGGCGGACAAGGCATCCAGACTTGAGGTGACTTCACGCCCGGCCTGCTCCAGTTCACCGGAGAGTTTCTGGCTGTCAGCACCGAGGCGCACCGCCAGATCAGCTTCCAGCGCCGTGACAGTGCTCCGCGTCAGAGCAACAGCTACCAGCACTTGCACCAAAAGGGCGATACCAAGGGTAACGAACACGGGCCGCAACAAACGGCTTTGTAACAGTGAGAGAACGGCTGACACTATGAATCCCTCTACTTCTGACGCCATTAAATTGATGGCGCTCTTGTAGGAAGATTCACAGCAAAGGTCATGCCGTCCTACAGGCATAAACGACAAAGGCCCCGATTAAGGGGCCTTTGTTTTTTACATCAACGACTTATCAAGCAAACGGATGACGCAGAACGATGGTTTCGTTGCGGTCCGGGCCCGTCGAAATAATGTCGATCGGCGCGCCGATCAACTCTTCAACGCGCTTGATGTAGGCACGAGCGTTAGCTGGCAGCTCTTCCAGGGTTTTGGCACCCACGGTCGATTCGGTCCAGCCCGACACTTCTTCGTACACAGGCACAAGGCCCACGTAGCTGTCAGCGTCAGTTGGGGCAACGTCCTTGCCTTCGGCATCTTTGTAGCCGACGCAGATGTTGATGGTTTGCAGGCCGTCGAGTACGTCCAGCTTGGTCAGGCAGATGCCCGAGATGCTGTTCACATCGATAGCGCGACGCAGGATAACGGCGTCGAACCAGCCGCAACGACGGGCACGGCCGGTGGTAGCACCGAACTCGTGACCTTGTTTGGCCAGGTGCGCACCCACGTCGTCAAACAGCTCAGTCGGGAACGGGCCCGAACCTACGCGAGTGGTGTAAGCCTTGGTGATGCCCAGGATGTAGTCCAGGAACATCGGGCCAACGCCCGAACCGGTCGCCACGCCACCCGCGGTGGTGTTGGAGCTGGTCACGTACGGATAGGT
>NZ_JBIWAL010000097.1:0-9846 GCF_044760045.1 Pseudomonas sp. NPDC098747
GCAGCGGCGAGGCAGACCGACAGCAACACCAGATCAGCGGAGAAGCCCCCGCACGCCAGGTCATTCAGTACGTCACGGGTCCTTGGACCGGTGGTGTCCTGAGAACCTACGGTGGTCATCTTCGGTTCGCAGTAGGTGCCAGGACGAACGCCTTTGCCTTCTGCCAGACCGCAAGCCTTGCCGACCATTTTCTGCGCCAGGGTGAAACCCTTGGTGCTTTCAATTGGAGCATCCGGCTTCTTGAACAGATCGAACGCCGGCAGACCCAGTTCGGCGCGAGCCTTCTCGGTCAGGCCACGGCCGATGATCAGCGGGATACGGCCGCCAGCACGCACTTCGTCCAACAGTACCGGAGTCTTCATTTCGAAGGTGGTCAGGACTTCGTCGGTGCCGTGTTTGCAGACTTTGCCAGCATGCGGGTACAGGTCGATCACGTCGCCCATGTGCATGTTGGAAACGTCGAATTCGATTGGCAGTGCGCCGGCATCTTCCATGGTGTTGTAGAAGATCGGAGCGATTTTGCTGCCGAAGCAGAAACCACCAGCGCGTTTGTTCGGCACGTGAGGCACGTCGTCGCCGAAGAACCACAACACCGAGTTGGTTGCCGATTTACGCGACGAACCAGTACCGACCACGTCACCGACGTAGGCAATCGGGAAGCCTTGACCGCGCATCTCTTCGATCTGCTTCATCGGGCCGATGGCGCCCTGCTGATCAGGAACGATGCCGTCGCGAGCCATTTTCAGCATGGCCAGGGCGTGCAGCGGGATGTCTGGACGCGACCAGGCATCTGGAGCAGGGGACAGGTCGTCGGTGTTGGTTTCGCCGGTGACCTTGAATACGCGCAGGCTGATCTTGTCGGCCAGGGTCGGGCGGTTCTTGAACCACTCGCCATCAGCCCAGGATTGCAGCACGCCTTTAGCGTGAACGTTGCCGTTCTTGGCTTTTTCGGCCACGTCGTGGAACGCATCGAACATCAGCAGGGTGTGCTTGAGTTGCGCGGCAGCGACTGGCGCCAGTTCGGCGTCGTCCAGCAGGTCAACCAGGGTCACGATGTTGTAGCCGCCCTGCATGGTGCCGAGCAGTTCTACAGCGCGCTTTTTGTCCAGCAGAGGGGAGGAGACTTCGCCCTTGGCCAGTGCCGACAGAAAACCGGCCTTTACATAGGCCGCTTCGTCCACGCCTGGTGGAATGCGATTGGTGATCAGGTCAACGAGGAAAGCTTCTTCGCCAGCCGGAGGATTCTTCAACAGCTCGACCAGGCCGGCTGTTTGTTCGGCGTTAAGCGGCTGGGGAACGATACCCAGTGCTGCACGCTCTTCGATATGTTTGCGGTAGGCTTCAAGCACAGTTATTACCCTCATCAGTGGTCCCAAATGGGTGTCCGGGACGCTCGTCGCGAAATGCTCGTACTCATGCGCTGCGCGGCGTTGTGGGCCGCTTAGCCAGAATTACCGACCATTCCTTACAGAAGCTGCTTTCAAAGTTTTACGCCTGCAGAGGGGGAGCTGATGAGGGTTGGCGTTGGGCTTTTCCCCGCTGGAAAAACCCGTCGCCAACACCGCTCTGAAGGAACGACTGTGCTCGTGACGCTTTGAAAACAGCTTCTAACGGACATTGGCGCCTTAAAAGGCTGGCTGATTCTACGGCAAAAAAAATTTAAAGGTAAGTCGGGCTCTATTGGACTTTGGTGGCGTTGTGCGTGGCCGGGCCAAACACCGGGCCAGCGCTTGCCCCTGACGTTTGAGGGGTGATCAATGCCTGACAAAGGGCTAACATGCCGATCTGTTCCGCGTTTCAGTGCCTTTGCCTACTTTATATGCCCAATCAGACCATCAAGACTCCCTGCGTCGGCCTCTGCTCCACTGTTTACGGTGATCTGGTGTGCCGTGGCTGCAAGCGTTTCCATCACGAAGTGATCAATTGGAATGGTTACGGCGAGGAGGAAAAGCGGGCGGTGTGGCTGCGTCTGGAACAATTGCTGTCACAAGTGATGGCGGGCAAAGTCGAGATTTTCGATTCGGCGCGCCTGCGCCAGCAGCTCGAACAGCGCAAGATCCGCTTCGTGCCGCATCAGTCGGAATATTGCTGGGCGTATCAGCTGATTGCCCGTGGCGCGCGGGTGATCATTAATCTGGAAGCCTACGGAATGGTGTTGCTGCCGGAGTTCCGCGACTGGAATCTGCCGGAATTGCGCGATGCCATTGATCGGGAATTCTTCCTGTTGTCGGAAGCGCACTATGAGCGCTACATCGCCCCCGGTTTCCTCAAGGACGCCTTCGGCGGCTAGCAACATCGCTGGCACTCTCCCGCACGGTTTGTGTTCACTCTGTGCAGGGGGTGATCCGGCAGCTTTTGCGGTTGCGGATCTGTTCGTCTGTTGGCCGTTCGCGGACGAATTCGAAGCGCGGCTCACCTTCGCTGTAATGCACCAGCCAGCCCCATTCCAGTTCCTGCTCATCCTGCCCGGGATTCGGTGGTCGGGCCCACCATGGTTCTTTGCTGAGGATCTCGCGCATGGCGGCCTCCGGTTGATGGCAATCCTTGAACTATAGACCGGTGTCGCGAGTCGTCAGATCAGGCTGTGTAGAATCCGCCGATCGATGAGTTAAGGAGCCGGGCCATGACCGATGACGAACGCAGGGATGAACCCTCCAAACGCCTGTTTTTTGCGCTGGATTGCCCGCCGGCGCAGCGTAAGGCGATTGCGCATTGGCGTGCGGAGTTGGGCCTGAGAACCGGCAAACCAGTGCCGGCAGACAATTTTCATCTGACGCTGCTGTTTCTCGGCGCGGTGCCACTGGCGCAGATCGGTGAAGTCTGCGAGGCCGCCGGCAAAGTGCGCACGCCGGGGGAGGCGCTGCGGATTGCGCTGGATCGCTTGCAGGTCTGGCACCGCGCCGGGGTGTTATCGCTGGCGCCGGAGCAGGCACCGCAGTCGTTGCTGCGATTGGTTTACGCGCTGGAGCAGGCCATGTTGCCATTCGGTTTTGAAGAGACGGCCCGCGAGTTTCGCCCGCATCTGACTCTGGCCCGCGACTACCGCGCGCCGGAGCCGGAATCCGCCGCGCCGGCAGAGTTCTGCCTGCACGCCGAGCACTTTGCCTTGTTTGAATCGCACAAGGGTCGTTACCGGATTTTGCAGGATTGGCCGCTGACCTGAGCCACAAAAAAAGGCGCCCGAGGGCGCCTGAAATTCACCTGAGCCGAGGGAGCCAGGTGAGGCCGTTCATATGCAGGGTGCAGCGGTGGTAAGGCGCTGCGCGAACGGGAAATTCACAGGTTTTCAAATCACACCTAAAACCCTGTGGGAGCTGCGGTTTATCAGTGTCGTCACAATTTCAATCAGCCACGATTACTTGCCGAGTTTCACTCGGGTCCAGCCGCGGGTCATGATCCGCTGGGTAGCAATCGGCTGATCCGGCACCGCATATAGCGTCGCCATCACCGCTTGCGACGGGTACGAGCCCGGGTCGTTGCGGATCGCTTCGTCCACCAATGGCGTAGCGGCCGAGTTGGCGTTGCTGTAGCCGTTGCTGTTGGTGATCTCGGCGATGATGTCCGGACGCATCAGGAAATCCATGAACAGATAGGCGTTGTCGACGTTCGCCGCATCGCGCGGGATGGCGACCATGTCATAGAAGCTGCCGGCGCCTTCCTTCGGAATGCTGTAGTCGATTTTTACGTTGTTGCCAGATTCCACCGCGCGGGCTTTGGCCTGCAGGACGTCACCGGAGTAACCGACCGCCACGCAGATGTTGCCGTTGGCCAGGTCCGAGATGTACTTCGAGGAATGGAAGTACGCCACGTACGGGCGAATCTTCATGAACAGCGCTTCGGCTTCCATGATGTGCGCCTTGTCCTTGTCGTTCACCGGGTAGCCCAGGTAGTGCAGGGCGGCCGGGATCATCTCGGTCGGCGAGTCGAGAAAACTGATGCCACAGGCCTTGAGCTTTTCAGCGTTCTCCGGCTTGAACAGCAAGTCCCAGGAGTTGGTCGGGGCGTTGGCGCCGAGCACTTCCTTGACCTTGGCCGGGTTGAAACCGATGCCGATCGAGCCCCACATGTACGGGAACGCGTGAGCGTTGTCCGGATCACTGGCGGCGGCGTTTTTCAGCAGCACCGGGTTGAGATTCTTCCAGTTCGGCAGCTTCGATTTGTCCAGCGGCTGATAGACGCCAGCCTTGATCTGCTTGGCCAGGAAACTGTTGGACGGCACGACGATGTCATAACCGGATTTACCCGCCAGTAAGCGCGCCTCAAGGGTTTCGTTGCTGTCGAAGACGTCGTAGGTCACACGGATGCCGGTCTCGTCTTCGAACTTCTTGACGGTGTCCGGCGCGATGTAATCGGACCAGTTGTAAACGCGCAGCACTTTGTCGTTGGCCTGGGCGCCCATGACGATTGCGCCCATTAAGGACAGTGTCAGCAGAGTCCTGCCAAACATTTTCATCGGTACAACTCCATTTTTCTTATTCAAAAACACAACACGTGATGCACAGAACCCGTGGCACTAAAATTCAACTGAGAAAAGGAGATCCATTGTGGCGAGGGGATTTATCCCCGTTCGGCTGCGAAGCAGTCGTAAAACCTGAATACACAGTTTTCAGGTAGAACTGCAGGGGGCCGCTTCGCAGCCCAACGGGGATAAATTCCCTCGCCACAGATAACGCCCTTTCACCACAGATAACGCCCTTTCACCACAGATAATTCCCTTTGATCTCAGGTAAATCCCTGACCACAAGGGATCTAAATCACACAGTTAAACTTCAAGCAGTGGTAGCAGCACGCTGCGGCTGCCACGCCTCACTCGCCGTCTGATCCATCGCTTCTTGAATCGCACGTTTGCGGTTGGCTTCTGCCCGGCGGCTGAAGTACCAGACCAGGAAAGTCACCAGCGACACTGCCAACAAAATCAGACTCGCCACCGCGTTGATCTCAGGCTTGACGCCCAGACGTACCGCCGAAAACACCTCCATCGGCAGGGTGGTGGAGCCGGGGCCGGAGACGAAGCTCGCTAACACCAGGTCATCCAGCGACAGGGCAAAAGACATCATCCCGCCCGCCGCCAACGACGGCGCGATCATCGGAATGGTGATCAGGAAAAACACCTTGAACGGCTTCGCGCCCAGATCCATCGCCGCTTCTTCAATCGACAGGTCCAGCTCACGCAGGCGGGCGGAGACTACCACTGCCACATAGGCTGCACAAAACGTGGTGTGGGCGATCCAGATCGTGACGATGCCACGCTCCTGCGGCCAGCCGATCAACTGCGCCATCGCCACGAACAGCAGCAACAATGACAAGCCGGTGATCACCTCAGGCATCACCAACGGCGCGGTGACCAAGCCACCAAACAGTGTGCGGCCCTTGAAGCGCGTCACCCGAGTCAGCACGAACGCGGCCAGAGTACCGAGCGCGACAGCGGCAATCGCGGTGTAGCAGGCGATTTCCAGCGAGCGCCCCACTGAGCCCATCAGTTGTGTGTTGTCGAGCAAACCGGTGTACCACTTGATCGACCAGCCGCCCCACACCGTCACCAATTTGGAGGCGTTGAACGAGTAGATCACCAGGATCAGCATCGGCAGATAGATGAACGTCAGGCCGAAGATCAACATAAACTTTGCAAAACCGAAGCGTTTCATCCCCGTGCCTCCATCTCTTTGGCCTGGCTGCGGTTGAACAGCAGAATCGGCACAATCAGGATCAACAGCATCACCACCGCCAGGGCAGACGCCACCGGCCAGTCGCGGTTATTGAAGAACTCTTGCCACAGCACGCGACCGATCATCAGCGTCTCCGGGCCACCCAACAGTTCGGGAATCACGAACTCGCCAACCACCGGAATGAACACCAGCATGCAGCCTGCGATGATGCCGTTCTTGGCCAGCGGTACGGTGATTTTCCAGAAGTTGTTGAAGTTGCTCGAACCCAGGTCCGATGCGGCTTCCAGCAGGCTGCCGTCGTGCTTCACCAGGTTGGCATACAGCGGCAGCACCATGAACGGCAGGTAGGCGTAAACCACGCCGATATACACTGCCGTGTTGGTGTTGAGGATCTCGATCGAGTGATCGGTCAGGCCGGTCCACATCAGAAAACTGTTGAGCAAACCGTTGTTGCTGAGAATGCCCATCCACGCGTAAACGCGGATCAGGATCGCGGTCCAGGTCGGCATCATGATCAACAGCAGCAGGACGTTCTGCGTTTCCTTGCCGGTCTTGGTGATCGCGTAAGCCATTGGGAAGCCGATCACCAGGCACATCAGCGTGCTCAGTGCCGCGACCTTCAGCGAACCGAGGTAGGCCGACAGGTACAACTCGTCTTCGCCGAGCATGGCGTAGTTGCCGATGTTCAGCAGCAGCTGGAATTTCTGTTCGGCGTAGGTGTAGATCTCCGAGTACGGCGGGATCGACAGCGCAGCTTCCGAGAAGCTGATCTTCATCACCAGAAAAAACGGCAGCATGAAGAACAGGAACAGCCAGATGAACGGAATGCCGATCACCAGTTTTCGGCCACTGGGCACCAGGCGCAGGAATTGCTGATTGAAGGTTCTCATGAGCGCAGTACCACGCCGCTGTCGTCTTCCCACCAGACGTAAACCTTGTCGTCCCAGGTCGGTCGTGCGCCACGACGTTCGGCGTTGGCCATGAACGACTGGACGATCTTGCCGCCAGGCAATTCGACGTAGAACACCGAGTGGCCGCCGAGGTAGGCGATGTCATGCACTTTGCCTTCGGACCAGTTGTAGCGGGACTCGGGTTGGGTGGTGCTGACGAGCATTTTTTCCGGACGGATCGCGTAGGTGATCGACTTGTCCTGCACCGATGTGCTGACGCCATGACCGACATAGATCTTCTGCTGCAAGTCCGGACTGTGGATGATCGCGTGACCTTCAAGGTCTTCAACCACCGTGCCGTCGAAGGCGTTCACGTTGCCGATGAACTCGCAGACCATACGGCTGACCGGTGCTTCATAGATGTCGATCGGGCTGCCGATCTGCGCGATCCAGCCCAGGTGCATGATCGCAATGCGCTCGGCCATCGTCATGGCTTCTTCTTGGTCGTGAGTCACCATCACGCAGGTCACGCCGACACGTTCGATGATCTCAACCAGCTCCAGCTGCATTTGCGAACGCAGCTTTTTATCCAGCGCACCCATCGGTTCGTCGAGCAGCAACAGCTTCGGACGCTTGGCCAGCGAGCGGGCGAGGGCGACACGTTGGCGCTGACCGCCGGAGAGTTGATGCGGCTTGCGTTTGGCGTATTGGGTCATGTGCACCAGACGCAGCATTTCTTCAACGCGGGCGTCGATTTCACTGGCCGGCAAACGGTCCTGCTTCAAGCCGAAGGCGATATTCTGTGCCACGGTCATGTGCGGGAACAACGCGTAGGACTGGAACATCATGTTGATCGGCCGCTCGTACGGCGGCATGTCGGTGATGTCCACGCCGTCGAGCAGAATCCGCCCTTCAGTCGGGCGTTCGAAGCCGGCAAGCATGCGCAGCAGGGTCGATTTGCCCGAACCGGAGCCACCGAGCAGGGCAAAGATTTCGCCCTGATGGATCTCCAGGGACACATCGTCCACGGCGGTGGTTTCGTCGAACTTCTTGGTGACACGATCGACTTTCACCAGCACCTTTTTCGGTTGCTGATGACCTTCAAGTGCCTTCCTGTAAGTGCTGGAGGCGTTTGCCATGTGAAACTCCCAACAGGTTTCAGTGCCTGGCCAATGCGGCCGGGCTTAAGTGGATTGCAAGCCTGTAAGCACAATCCCCGGTCGCCTCACATCCCCCTGTGGGAGCGAGCTTGCTCGCGAAGACGTCAGGTCAGTCGACATTGTTGTTACCTGACACACCGCCTTCGCGAGCAAGCTCGCTCCCACAGGGTTTTGCATTGATCCAACGGGTACTGCTCTTACCGATCCGGCTTGTTCGGCGCCGCCGTCCTGGCTGCCTGGGTCGTACTTGTTGTTATTACGGGTGTTGTTTTTCACGAATGACGGATGTGCGCAGGCACAGCCGACTTTCGTGGGGGCAGTAAATCGTTACCTATTCTTTGGTTTTGTCAGCGCTGGTTGCGCCGCGCCGCACGCTGGCGGCAAGCCTCACCGAATGCCTGGAAAATCTTCAGGTAGTTCGGGTTGTCGAGCACTTGCCACTCCGGGTGCCATTGCACGCCGAGGGCAAAGGTTAGGCTGAGCTCCACCGAGATCGCCTCGATCAGACCATCCGGCGCCACCGCTTCGGCACGCAAGCCGGGAGCGAGGCGGTCGATGCCCTGACTGTGAATAGAGTTGACCTGAAACTCGTCCGGCATCCCTAGCGCTTCGAACACGCCACCACTGAGCACATTGACCGCATGAGCCGGTGCGTATTGCACGGCCACATCCGGGCTGTCCGCTTCACGGTGATCGAGCATGCCCGGCAACTCATGCACCTTCTGATGCAGGCTGCCGCCGAATGCTACGTTCATTTCCTGAAAGCCACGGCAAATGCCCAGCACCGGAACGCCCGCCGCAATGGCTGCACGCAATAAAGGAAGGGTCGTGGCATCCCGCGCCGGATCGTGATCCGTGCCGGGAGCGCTGGCCGGGCCTTGATAGTGGAAAGGCTCCACGTTGGAAGGCGAACCGGTCAGCAACAGACCGTCGAGTTGACCGAGCAGGTCCTCGATTTCAGTCAGGTTGCCAAGGGAAGGAATGACCACTGGCAGCCCCTGAGCGCCAACGCTGACAGCACGGACGTACTTGTCGCCGCTGATGTGATAGGGGTGCAGGCCAATCTGTTTGACGCACGCAGTAACGCCGATCAATGGCTTGAATGCCATTTTTATTCACCTCGAAGTTTGACACTTGAACGAGCTTTTCCGGAGCTTAGCCTCGTTGATTTTAATTAACAACTGCCATGTAAAAAATTCTAAACGCCTTCCGTCAAATCTTCATGTTTTTTCGGGTGTCTGGCGCCTGTATTGGCACGTGAGTGTTAAAAATAGCCCGAAAAATAAAGGCTGAGCGGCTGTGTGTTCGCTATTGACTTCACTTTGCCTTTCGGATTGACTGGCTCGGCGAAACAGCAGTGAACATAATAATTAACAGCTAAATAGGTGCATCATGTCGGTCCCTCTGCGTACCGTTCAACTCAACGAAGCAAACGCATTCCTTAAGAAATATCCTGAGGTTTTGTACGTCGACCTTCTGATTGCGGATATGAACGGTGTGGTGCGCGGCAAGCGCATCGAACGCACCAGTCTTCATAAGGTTTACGAAAAAGGCATCAACCTGCCGGCATCGCTTTTCGCTCTCGACATCAATGGCTCCACGGTGGAAAGCACCGGCCTGGGTCTGGACATCGGTGACGCTGACCGCATCTGCTACCCGATCCCCGGCACCCTCAGCATCGAGCCGTGGCAGAAGCGTCCAACCGCACAACTGTTAATGACCATGCACGAGATCGAAGGCCAGCCGTTCTTCGCTGACCCGCGTGAAGTGCTGGCCAACGTGGTGCGCAAATTCGACGACCTCGGCCTGACCATTTGCGCAGCGTTCGAGCTCGAGTTTTATCTGATCGACCAGGACAACGTGAACGGTCGTCCACAGTCGCCACGTTCGCCGGTTTCCGGCAAGCGCCCGGTGTCGACTCAGGTCTACCTGATCGACGACCTCGACGAATACGTCGACTGCCTGCAAGACATCCTCGAAGGCGCGAAAGAGCAGGGCATTCCTGCTGACGCCATCGTCAAGGAAAGCGCCCCGGCGCAGTTCGAAGTCAACCTGCATCACGTCTCCGATCCGATCAAGGCGTGCGACTACGCTGTCCTGCTCAAGCGTCTGGTGAAGAACATCGCCTAC
>NZ_JBIWAL010000098.1:0-357 GCF_044760045.1 Pseudomonas sp. NPDC098747
CACGTGCTTGCGAACAACCGGATCATATTTCTTGATCTCGATTTTGTCCGGGGTAGTACTCTTGTTCTTGTCGGTAGTGTAGAAGTGACCAGTACCGGCGCTCGAGATCAAACGAATCAATTCACGCATGATTAACTCCCTTAAATCTTGCCATCGCGGCGAAGTTCGGCGAGCACGACAGTGATGCCACGCTTGTCGATGATACGCATGCCTTTGGCAGATACGCGCAGACGCACAAAACGTTTCTCTTCTTCAACCCAAAAGCGGTGATGCTGCAGGTTCGGCAGGAAACGACGACGGGTTTTGTTGTTTGCGTGGGAAATGTAATTCACAGTCACCGGACCATTACCGGTAACT
>NZ_JBIWAL010000098.1:367-9611 GCF_044760045.1 Pseudomonas sp. NPDC098747
TAACTTGACATACTCTCGACATGCCTCAGCCCTCTAAAACCACATGCCCAACCCGGCATGGGTTGGCCGCTTAATCTCTCAGTCATTTGGCGCCAGGCGCCGCGTTTCTTTAGAGGTCTTACCGGCTACACCTACAGTGAAGGAACCGGGCCCCTAGAAAAGAGCGCTGCTTTATACCAGAAAGACTGGGGTGCAACAACTTTCCGTGTGCAATCAATCCACAAAAAGGCGCAAATACTGCCCGCAAGTGCCTTGGATAAAGGCTGGCACGGGTTTTTACCACTCGTCGCAGAAAAGCGCTCATACGCCCGATTAGGGCTCGTCGCTGCGACGATCACCCACCGACACGGCAGAAAACCGCGCCCAAAAAATACAAAAGGGGATAGTCATTTGCAATCGCGACCTCTAGGGTAGGACTTTTCCAGACTGCACTTGCAGATGGGCCTTCGATCTGTAAAGGGAAACCGACCATGCGCCTCGCTGCCCTACCCCTGTTGCTCGCCCCGCTCCTGCTGAGCCCTCTGGCCCAGGCCGCCGCGCTGAGCGTCTGCACCGAGGCAAGCCCTGAAGGCTTCGATGTGGTGCAGTACAACTCGCTGACCACCACCAACGCTTCGGCCGATGTGCTGATGAACCGCCTGGTTGATTTCGACACCGCCAGCGGCAAGGTCATTCCGAGCCTGGCCGACAGCTGGGAAGTCAGCACGGACGGCCTGACTTATATCTTCAAACTGCACCCGCAGGTCAAATTTCATACGACCGAATACTTCAAGCCATCCCGCGAGCTGACTGCCGAAGACGTCAAATTCAGTTTCGACCGCATGCTCGACCCGGCCAATCCGTGGCACAAAGTGGCCCAAAGCGGCTTCCCTCACGCGCAATCGATGCAGTTGCCAGCGCTGATCAAGAAGATCGACGCGCTGGACCCGCTCACCGTACGTTTCACCCTTGATCACCCGGACTCGACCTTTCTGGCGACTCTGAGCATGGGATTCGCCTCGGTCTACTCCGCCGAATACGCTGACAAACTGTTGAAGGCAAACGCCACCGACAAGCTCAACAGCCAGCCAATCGGTACCGGGCCGTTTATCTTCACGCGATTCCAGAAAGACGCCGCGGTCCGTTACAAGGCTAACCCGGACTACTTCCGTGGCAAGCCAGCAGTGGATCCGCTGATCTTCGCGATCACGCCAGATGCAAACGTGCGCCTGCAAAAATTGCGACGCAATGAGTGCCAGATTGCCCTGTCGCCGAAGCCCCTGGACGTACAGACAGCGCAGAAAGAGCCGACGCTGAAAGTCGAAAAAACTGACGCGTTCATGACCGCCTTCGTCGGCATCAACAGCCAGCACCCGCCGCTGGACAAACCGGAAGTCCGTCAGGCGATCAACCTTGCCTTCGACAAGACCAATTACGTCAAAGCCGTGTTCGAAGACACCGCTGAAGCGGCCAACGGGCCTTACCCGCCGAACACTTGGAGCTACGCGAAAAGCCTTCCGGGCTACCCATACGACGTGGCGAAAGCCAAGGCGCTGATGACCAAGGCCGGTTTGAAGGACGGTTTCCAGACCACGATCTGGACCCGCCCATCAGGCAGCCTGCTCAACCCCAATCCGAGCCTTGGCGCACAGATGTTGCAATCGGACCTGGCGGAGATCGGCATTCAGGCGGAAATACGTGTGATCGAATGGGGCGAGCTGATTCGCCGCGCCAAGGCTGGCGAGCATGATCTGTTGTTCATGGGCTGGGCCGGCGACAACGGCGACCCGGACAACTTCCTCACGCCGCAGTTTTCCTGCGCCGCGGTCAAGTCCGGCACCAACTTCGCCCGTTACTGCAACGCCGATCTCGACAAGCTGATCAGCGCCGGCAAAACCACCAGCGAACAAGGCGTACGCACCAAGCTCTACGAGCAAGCACAGGCGCAGATTCAGCAGCAGGCATTGTGGCTACCGCTGGCGCACCCGACGGCGTCTGCACTGACGCGTAAAGACGTCCAGGGTTACTCGGTAAGCCCGTTTGGCCGGCAGGACTACTCCAGGGTCACCCTGAAGTAATCGCAACAACACAATACCTGTGGGAGCTGGCTTGCCAGCGATAGCGGAATTTCAGGCAGCACTAGTGCCGGATTTGCCGCCGTCATCGCTGGCAAGCCAGCTCCCAAAGGGTTTTGCATTTCCTTAAGATCTACATCCAGCCGCACTCCGCCATCGACAACGGCTCACCCTCCCCGACGATGAAGTGATCGAGCACCCGCACATCGATCAGGTCCAGGGCCTTCTGCAAACGCTTGGTCAACAGGCGATCCGCCTGACTGGGGTCGCTGTTCCCCGACGGGTGGTTGTGACAGAGAATCACCGCCGCTGCGTTGTTTGCCAAGGAACGCTTCACCACTTCCCGTGGGTGCACGCTGGTGTTGTCGATGGAGCCGCGAAACAGCGCCTCGAACGTCAGCACTTGATGCTTGGAGTCCAGAAAAAGACAACCAAACACCTCGTGTGGCTCGTGGCGCAGCATCGATTTGAGGTAATCGCGAACCGCCTGCGGATTCTCCAGTGCGGGTTTCTTGCGCATGCGTTCGGCCAGATGCCGGCGACTCATTTCCAGCACCGCCTGCAACTGGGCGAACTTCGCCGGCCCCAACCCCAATTCCATGCTGAACGCCGCAAGATCGGCCTCCAGTAATGCGCGCAGGCTGCCGAATTGATTCAACAGGTGTCGCGCAAGATCCACCGCGCTTTTTCCAGTCACCCCGGTGCGTAAAAAGATCGCCAGCAATTCAGCGTCTGAAAGACTTCCCGAGCCTTGTTCAAGTAGCTTCTCCCGCGGGCGTTCTGCCGCAGGCCAATCGCGAATACTCATACACTTTCCCTGTCTGTGGGCGCCGCTGTTCCGTAGCGGTCGCTGTGATATCGTAGCCCATCTTTTTTGCGGGCGAATTCACCCTGGGGAGGGGGTTTCGCCACGTATGTCACCCACGAAATGAAAGGCAGACCTATGCAGCGGCTGTATCGGAAACGCATCGTTCTGGGCGTCGGCGGCGGCATCGCTGCCTACAAGAGCGCCGACCTGGTTCGTCGCCTGATCGACCAGGGCGCCGAAGTGCGCGTGGTCATGACCCACGGCGGCGCCGAATTCATCACCCCGCTGACCATGCAGGCCCTGTCGGGGCATCCGGTTCACCTGGATTTGCTCGACCCGGCCGCCGAAGCGGCGATGGGCCACATCGAACTGGCCAAGTGGGCTGATCTGGTACTGATCGCCCCGGCCACCGCCGACCTGCTCGCCCGCCTGGCCCAAGGCATCGCCAATGATCTGCTGACCACGCTGGTGCTGGCCACCGACGCCGTCGTGGCGGTCGCTCCGGCCATGAATCAAGCGATGTGGCGCGACCCCGCGACCCAGGCCAACCTGCAACTGCTTGAAAGCCGTGGCCTGAAGACGTTCGGCCCGGCCTCCGGCAGCCAGGCCTGCGGCGACGTCGGCATGGGCCGCATGATGGAAGCCACCGATCTGGCCCAATGCGCGGCGGACTGCTTCCAGCGTCAGGCGCTGACCGGCAAGCACGTCGTCATCACCGCCGGCCCGACTCAGGAAAACATCGATCCGGTGCGCTATATCACCAACCACAGCTCCGGAAAAATGGGTTTCGCCCTGGCCGAAGCGGCGGTGGAAGCCGGCGCCCGGGTCACCCTGATCAGCGGCCCGGTACACCTGCCGACTCCGGATCGCGTCACGCGCATCGACGTGGTCAGTGCCCGCGACATGCTAGCGGCGTGCGAATCCGTAATCCCTTGCGATGTGTTCATTTCCTCGGCTGCGGTTGCGGATTACCGCCCGGAAGTCATCGCCCCGCAAAAACTCAAGAAAGATCCTACGAGCGGCGACGGCTTCGTCCTGCAAATGGTGCGCAACCCAGACATCCTGGCCACCATCGCAACCCGTCCCGACCGTCCGTTCAGTGTCGGCTTCGCCGCCGAGACCGAACATCTGCTCGACTACGCTGCACGCAAGCTGAAGGACAAGAATCTCGATTTGATCGTCGCCAATGACGTCGCCAACCCGAGCATCGGATTCAACAGCGAAGAAAACGCCTGCAGCGTAATTGACCGTGAGCTTCATGCCACGGTTTTCGCTCAGACCAGCAAGAGCAAGATCGCTCGCCAACTGGTCACTTTTATCGCCGAACGTCTGAACCAGGTTTAATTTACATGCACGCTTTGCAAGCCAAGATCCTCGACCCACGCATCGGTACTGAATTCCCGCTGCCGCAATACGCCACCCCGGGCTCCGCCGGCCTCGACCTGCGCGCCATGCTGGAGCAGGACATCGTGATCAAGCCGGGTGAAACCGTGCTAATCCCCACCGGCCTGTCGGTTTACATCGGTGACCCGAACCTCGCTGCGCTGATCCTGCCGCGCTCGGGCATGGGCCACAAACACGGCATTGTGTTGGGCAACCTCGTTGGCCTGATCGACTCTGATTACCAGGGCCCACTGATGGTTTCGTGCTGGAACCGTGGCCAGACCGACTTCACCATGACCGTCGGCGAACGCTTGGCGCAACTGGTGCTGGTGCCGGTGGTACAGGCGCATTTCGAAATGGTTGAAGAGTTCGTCGAAACCGAGCGCGGCACCGGTGGTTTTGGCCATACCGGCACTCAGTAATTCGTGTGGGAGCCATGCCATTCGCACTGTCATGGCCCTTTCATGCCACGAACTCTCTGCGGAAAACGCCGTCATACCCTTCAGTTTGAGCTTGCCGTCGAATGAGTCGTCGGTCTGTCCAGTCACTTTTGAGATGGAGCATTTCCGCAGATGACCACCCCAGCCAAAACTGCCCCGAAGCTGCCTGATAGCATCTTCCGCGCCTATGACATTCGCGGCACCGTGCCGGAATTCCTCAATGCCGAAACCGCTTACTGGATCGGCCGCGCCGTCGGCTCGCAGAGCATCGCCCAAGGCGAGCCAAATGTATCTGTCGGTCGCGACGGTCGTTTGTCCGGCCCAGAACTGGTCGCCGAACTGATCCGCGGTATCGCCGAGAGTGGCTGCCACGTCAGCGATGTCGGTCTGGTGCCGACGCCGGCGCTGTACTACGCCGCCAACGTCCTGGCCGGCAAGTCCGGCGTGATGCTCACCGGCAGCCATAACCCGTCGAACTACAACGGTTTCAAGATCGTCATCGCCGGCGACACCCTCGCCAACGAACAGATCCAGGCCCTGCACGAGCGCCTCAAGACCA
Organism: Pseudomonas sp. NPDC098747; assembly: GCF_044760045.1. Taxonomy (NCBI): domain Bacteria; kingdom Pseudomonadati; phylum Pseudomonadota; class Gammaproteobacteria; order Pseudomonadales; family Pseudomonadaceae; genus Pseudomonas; species Pseudomonas sp. NPDC098747. The sequence continues at coordinate 5,612 of NZ_JBIWAL010000098.1, forward strand.
ACAACTTGAGCACCGGCACCGGCAGCGTGACCCAGGTCGAGATCCTCGACCGCTACAACACCGAGATCGTCCAGGACATCAAACTGGCCCGACGCCTGAAAGTCGTGGTCGACTGCGGCAACGGCGCGGCCGGCGTGATAGCCCCGCAACTGATCGAAGCGCTGAACTGCGAAGTTATCCCGCTGTTCTGTGAAGTCGACGGCAATTTCCCCAATCACCACCCGGATCCGGGCAAGCCGGAAAACCTCGTCGACCTGATCGCCAAGGTCAAGGAAACCAACGCTGACATCGGCCTGGCTTTCGACGGCGACGGCGACCGTGTAGGCGTGGTGACCAACACCGGCAGCATCGTTTTCCCGGATCGCCTGCTGATGCTGTTCGCCCGTGACGTGCTGGCGCGCAACCCGGACGCGGAAATCATCTTCGACGTCAAATGCACCCGTCGCCTGGTACCGCTGATCAAGCAATACGGTGGTCGGCCGCTAATGTGGAAGACTGGTCATTCGTTGATCAAAAAGAAAATGAAACAATCCGGCGCGCTGTTGGCCGGTGAAATGAGCGGGCACATCTTTTTCAAGGAACGCTGGTTCGGTTTCGACGACGGCATCTACAGCGCCGCGCGGCTGCTGGAGATCCTCAGCAAGGAAAAATCCACCGCGGAGGAGCTGTTTGCGACCTTCCCGAACGATATTTCTACGCCGGAAATCAATATCCATGTGACCGAAGAGAGCAAATTCAGCATCATTGATGCATTGCACGACGCGCAGTGGGGCGCAGGCGCTGACCTGACCACCATCGACGGCGTGCGAGTCGACTACGCCAAAGGCTGGGGCCTGGTGCGCGCGTCCAACACCACACCGGTGCTGGTGCTGCGCTTCGAGGCCGATGACGAGGCTGAATTGCAGCGCATCAAAGATGTGTTCCACGCCCAACTGAAACGCGTTGCACCTGATCTCCAACTACCGTTCTGATCCACCCGGAGCCCTGAATGACCCTCGAACGCGAAGCCGCCGCCAACACTGCCAAGGTCCTGTCCGAAGCACTGCCTTACATCCGACGTTATGTCGGCAAGACTCTGGTGATCAAATACGGCGGCAACGCGATGGAAAGCGAGGAGCTGAAAACCGGCTTCGCCCGCGACATCGTGCTGATGAAAGCCGTGGGTATCAATCCGGTAGTCGTGCACGGCGGTGGCCCGCAGATCGGTGACCTGCTCAAGCGGCTGTCGATCGAGAGCCACTTCATCGATGGCATGCGCGTGACTGACGCGCAAACCATGGACGTCGTGGAAATGGTCTTGGGCGGTCAGGTCAACAAAGACATCGTCAACCTGATCAACCGTCACGGCGGCAGCGCCATCGGCCTGACCGGTAAAGACGCCGGGCTGATTCGTGCGAAGAAGCTCACCGTCACCCGCCAGACGCCAGAGATGACCCAGCCGGAAATCATCGACATCGGCCAAGTGGGCGAAGTGGTCGGGATCAACACCGAGTTGCTGAACCTTCTGGTCAAAGGCAATTTCATCCCGGTGATTGCGCCAATCGGTGTGGGTGAGAACGGCGAGTCGTACAACATCAACGCCGATCTGGTGGCCGGTAAAGTTGCCGAAGCGCTGAAAGCCGAGAAGTTGATGCTGCTGACCAACATCGCCGGCCTGATGGACAAGTCAGGCACGGTCCTGACCGGCCTGAGCACCCAGCAGGTCGACGATCTGATCGCCGACGGCACCATCTACGGCGGCATGCTGCCAAAGATCCGCTGCGCACTGGAAGCGGTTCAGGGCGGTGTTGGTAGCTCGCTGATCATCGACGGGCGCGTGCCGAACGCGATCCTGCTGGAAATCTTCACCGACACCGGTGTCGGCACGCTGATCAGCAATCGCAAACGTCCCTGATAGCTGAAACGCAAAAGATCGCAGCCTGCGGCAGCTACTACAGGAACTTCATTTGTATGAAGCCCTGTAGGAACTGACGAAGTCTGCGATCTTTTTTGTGCGCGCAAGAAACGTCTTACCTAACTCTGCGAAACGTCCGACATCCACTCAGAACAAATCTCCCTAGGATCTTCCTCCACACCATAGGAGATTTACCCCATGCAAAAAGACCACGTTCCATACGGCAGTGATATTTCAGCAGGTACCTACGCGTGCGTAGATTGCGGTCGAGAGTATTCGGGCACATCGAAAACTTCTATGCCGCCCTGCCCCGATTTTTCCGAAGATTCGCATCCCCTCAAGGGCTGGAAGGTCTTATCCGGACAAGGTGATGCGCCCCAGGACCCGTATCCGGAAAACACCGAACAACCGGCCGGCCGCCAATAACACCGGAGCGCTTGAGCCATGCAGATCTCGTTTACGATCGACGCCGACGCTTTCGAGCAGGAACAAAAGGAACCGGTGAAAAAGACCTTGCGCATTGGCGACGCGGAAATCGCTCACGCCCTCCAGCGCATCGCCAAGGCCAGCTTGACCGAGTACCTGAAGATGCTGGTGGAGGGCGGCATGCCCAGTCGGGCCGATGAGGCCAAACAGGATCGCCTGCTCTATCTGATTCAAAGCTACTTCGGGCAAACATTGCCGACCGAATCGCAGATCTCGACGATCTTCCAGTTGACGCAGAGCCAGAGCAAAACCCTGCTGAAAAACACGGTTTCACGCTTTCGTAATCAGCTCGACGACATCCTGCAGCACAGCATGCGCGCGGTGGTCGAATCGGCCGAACATGCGCAAACCGTGTATCTGGTGGTCATCAGCTCCGACGTGATCCGTGATGAGCTGAATATGCTGATCACGCAAAACCAGCCGACATTCAAACCCATCACCAAACGCAAGGGCAGCGCTGGGCAGTTTGAAATCAGCGAGGACTCTCACGACTTGTTGTGCACGACGCTGGGACTCAATGCCGTTCAGTGACATCGTCGCGGTCAGTGGTTTGCTACTGACCCTGACCACCTTCATGTTCAATCTGGCGTGGCCCAAGCTGAATGAGGCGTTGGCGCTGGACGAGCACCTGTCAGGGCTTCAGGCCAGAAAGCGCAGCAGGCAAAAGATCATGGGGACTTTATTAAGCTGTGCGGTGCCGCTGACATGCGCCTTTGCAGCGCTGTTTTACGTCAACCTGCCTGCCGCTGTGCGAATCATTGGTACCAGCACGCTGGATCTGTGGGATTTCGACATCGATCGTACGCTGTACGTGATGGTGGTCCTGGCGCTGCTGCTATTCGCGCTGTTCAACGCAGGATTGATGCTCAAACTGTTCGGAAAATGGCGAAATCTGCGTTAACAAAACCCCTGTAGGAACTGCCGAGGGCTGCGCCTACAGGGGAATTGCAACAGACGCCGAATCGGGCGCCGCGTTAAACGCCGAACTGGGCGCGGTACGCTTCCACGGCTGGCAAATGTTGCTTGAGCTGCGGATCGTCAGCGAGGAATTCCAGAACTTGATTCAACGAAACGATACTGATTACCGGAATACCAAAGTCGCGCTCTACTTCCTGGATCGCTGACAACTCACCGTTGCCACGCTCTTGACGGTTCAGCGCGATCAGCACGCCGGCTGCCTTGGCACCGTCTTGGGACGCGATGATCTGCATGACTTCGCGGATCGCGGTACCGGCGGTGATCACGTCGTCGATGATCAGCACGTCGCCGGTCAGCGGAGCGCCAACCAGACTGCCGCCTTCGCCGTGGGCCTTGGCCTCTTTGCGGTTGAAGCACCATGGCAAGTCACGGTCGTGATGCTCGGCCAGCGCGACGGCAGTGGTCGCCGCCAACGGGATGCCTTTGTAGGCCGGGCCAAACAGCACGTCGAAGGAGATGCCGCTTTCGGCAATGGCTGCGGCGTAAAACCGCCCCAACTGCGCCAGGGCCGAACCCGAGTTGAACAGGCCGGCATTGAAGAAGTAAGGACTGGTGCGCCCGGACTTCAGGGTGAACTCACCGAAGCGCAAAACGCCGCGATCTATTGCATAAAGTATTAATTATCTCTTATTCGGTTTCATT
>NZ_JBIWAL010000099.1:0-9539 GCF_044760045.1 Pseudomonas sp. NPDC098747
CAAGTGTTTGAAATCAACCGCTCAAGTTACTACGCCCACCGCCTCAAGCGTCGAACGCCTGATGTCGAACGGCTTCGGTTGCGCAGCCGGGTGAGCGAGTTGTTTTCACAAAGTCGCAGTGCTGCCGGCAGCCGTAGCCTTCTCTCGTTGATGCGTGATGATGGTGAGCAACTCGGTCGGTTCAAAGTGCACAGCTTGATGCGCAAGCTTGATCTCGTCAGTAAACAACCTGGTTCTCATGCCTATAAACGAGCAACGGTTGAACGGTTGGATATCCCGAACATCTTGAATCGGGAGTTCGATGTCCCGGCACCCAACCAGGTGTGGTGCGGCGACCACTTACATTTGGACCCAGGGGAAATGGCACTATCTGGCAGTCGTGCTGGATCTTTTTACGCGCCAGATAGTGGGCTGGGCATTGTCAGAAAAACCAGATGCTGGGTTGGTGATCAAGGCGCTGGACATGGACTACGAACAGCGTGGAAGGCCTCAAGGGCTAATGTTTCACTCGGATCAAGGGTCGCAATATGCGAGCCGCCTGTTTCGCCAGCGGCTCTGGCGTTATCGCATGCGTCAGAGCATGAGTCATCGAGGAAATTGCTGGGACAACGCGCCGATGGAGCGGGTGTTCCGCAGCTTGAAAACTGAATGGATACCGACCGTGGGCTACAGAACTGCTCAAGAAGCCCAGCGCGATATCAGCCTTTCTTAATGCATCGCTACAACTGGATTCGACCCCATCAATTCAACGGTGGGCTGGCGCCAGCTCGGGCCGAAGAAAAACTTAACGTCGTGTCCGGGATTAGTTGACCACTACAAAGTGAGTAGAGCTTTTCAATCTCTTCGGTACTAAATGTTCCAAACGTGGCAAGGGCAACCTTTATGCCCGCTTGGTACTGAGTGCTTTTCAGGCTGCTACCATATACTCCTCCAATTTGATCCAATATTGAGAAGCACGAGAGAAGAGGGGTGTATATTCTGGTTCTTCTATTATTAAACGATGAATTGGCAGTCTACATCAGGTCGTACAGACTGGAAGAAACTACGCAGTTTGATAAGTGCTGCTTGCCGTGTATAAAATCTAAATGAATATACGCCAGCTCTGAGACTTCTAGATCCTCAAGTGCTCTTTTATCAAAATATTCAGATACCTCGAAATCATTTTTAGATTTAAGGTCAGTGATTGGCATAATTTTCCTTTTTAAGCCGTGGTGCTGAATTTAAATGGACGTGTATAGCGCAACTACCTTGGCGACTTACTAATCGGTAGGGGGCGCTAAAAAGTTTTACCCTGCCAGTCAAATTCAACATTGTCAATCTCGTTTCCGCCAACTTCTGAGTGGCCGGGGTTAGTGAATGACCATTAATGTATACAAACTCTACATACATATACTGTCCTGCTTATCTAATCGGCTTTGGTCACCTGTCTAGCGCAATTTGCAATGCGGGAAAGTCTGCAGTGGCAATGTGTCTATGGCTAGGTAACTGCGCCCCGAAGGGCTGCTTTTGGCCGTAAGCAGCCTTAACATGGGTCTCGGCTAAATGCGGCCGATCGAAGCCCTCATAATGAGGGCGATTTAAAATAGATAGTTCACACCCACAAGATTCAGCCGACAACCGCCCCTTTAGGACCACTCGCAATCAGTGTGGCCCCACAAGCGGTTTTCATGCCGTCCAACGCGATTGGCGTGCCATCGACGGTATAGGCGCTGCTGCCCTCGGCGATTGGGAAAATCCCTTTGCACAGAGGGCAACTTACCTTGTGACCCACCCCAGCTATAGGTTTGCCGTTGAGGTCGGTCTGGGAGAATGCTTTAAGAACTTTGCCACCGTGAGTTGTGGAGTCGCCCAGCCGGATAACGTCTTTCATAGAGCAACTCTCCTAAACCGGTGTATTAGTAATCAACTGCATTCAATGACCGCGGTAACTTTAGTATTTCTGTGAGCCTTTAGGAACCAATGTACTTGTAATACACCATCAGTTCCCCATTAACTTCGGAAATCTCGAGATGAAGGATCGCTTCACCGGGTGCACCATCAGCAAAAAGAACACATTCTAACCCGAGCGCTTTTTCATTAGTTTCATATACATCAATGTAAGGGCGGCCTTGCTTGCTTGAATCAAAAGCTTTTTCTTCAGGTGCGATGGATATCTTGGTGCCTTTAGCGAAATAATCATCAATACACTCATAAATCTCATCAGCAACCGCGCTGGATATTCCAAAATCCTGCTCAAGCGTAGACGAGTCACGTCGATAGATGGCCTCTACGAGCAATTTGGTCTTGGCATAGGCTTGGTGATTAGTGGGTGTACTCATTTATCGACTCCGTCTCTTGGAAGGTGTTGCGGTGCTGGTACCCGCGTTGGCTTTAATACCGGTGAAGTAGCCACGAGCCTGGAGTGTCGCACACTTCGCTGCCTTCGGACTCAGTCCCGCAGCACGTAGCGACTTGAAAGCTACGACAGTTTCACTTCCTAGCAGGCCGGCAGTTGATGCCTTATCTTGGGCTCGATTAGCATTATAGTGCGGAGTTCCCCGAGTGGTTCCGTCTGGGTTTCGTCCTTGAAGGCTTATCGCTGGCGCATCATTGTATTTATAACCTGAAATTCCATTCATCGACGCATCCTGATAGATGTGGTGGGAGTCTTGGAGCCCCCCTATTTTTCGAAGATCACCATGGCGACCTGTCACCACACCTTCAGCTTCAAGTACTTTATTACATTCACATGGGCATGTTGCACTCAAACCAAGACTATCGACCCAACCCGTCGGATTTGGTGCATAAGCATAAAGATTTAGCCCTCCCATGTAACCGATCGGGTCTTTGCTAATGAAACGACCAACTCCTGGATCATAGTACCGATGTCGGTTGTAATGCAGCCCCGTCTCATGATCGTGATACTGCCCCTGGAACCGTATCGGGTTCATAACGCCATGCTGCCGCGCCCACTCCGAACGCTGCTCCGTCACCTGCCCCCACGCCTTGTACTGCACGGTCCAGGCGAGGTTGCCTTGCGAGTCCGTCAATTCCTGCGGCGTGCCGAGGTGATCACACTGATACCAGGCCAATGCATCAAACGGTAATGCCGTTACCTTGTGATTCCACACCGGGTCTTCATCGAGGCTGTATTCACCGCTGTAATCCGGCAGCCCAATCAGATCGATTGGCGCGTGCCGCACAGCCTGCGCAACAGGAACAAAAGTCCCCGGTTCAAAGACGTAGTGCACTGTGCGTCCCGGTTCGCCATCGCTTTGTGCCGGACTGCTTTCAAAGGCGAGGTTGTCGCCATCCCAGCCGTACAAGGTAAAGCCGCAGCCCAGTTCGCGCTGTTTGCGGGCGTGCTCGTTTCTGTTCCAGAGAGAGCCTGCCTCAGGCCGCTGTTTGTAGTGTGCGCGGGAGTTTTTGTGTAGGCGTCGTCCCAGTGCGTCGTAGGCGAAATCCACGCTCAGGCGCGGGTCCTCGAAATGCACCAGTCGATCAAACAGATCCCACCGCAGATCGCTGCGTTGGCCGTTGTGCCAGCGCTGGATCTGGTTGCCGCGTTCGTCGTAGTCGTAGTGGGTGCCGGCGTATTCGCGCAGCAGGTTGTCGACCAGTTTGCTGCGCGGTGGGGTCAGGTCTAGCGGGCGGCGAATCTCTGTCGCCTTGTCGTCCAATAGGTTACCGGCCGGGTCGAAGGCGAAGGTTTCCACGCCTTGACGTGTGGTGGCGCTGAGCAGTCGGCCGACGGGATCGTAGCGATAGGCGAGCGGCCCGCGACGGCTGTCGTTGATCTCAGTCAGTTGGCCGGCGGCGTCGTAGGTGTATTCGCGTTTGAGCAGCGTGGATTTGTCGTCGCTGCGTCCCAGCAATTGTTCCTGCAAGCGGCCGGCCGGGTCCCAGCTTTGGGTTTGCAGCAGGTGGTTGCCTTGATGGCGGGCGACTTCGCGATGCAGATCGTCACGCTCGTAGCCGATCAGTTCGTGTTCATCGAGGCGTAGTCCGAGCAAATGACCGCTGCCGTAAGTCAGCCAACTGACGCGATGGCCGTCGGGGCGAACGGTGGCGACTCGTTGGTTGAGCACGTCGTACTCGTGCTGCCACATCGCGACGGTGGGCTTTTCCAGTCCGAGGTAATGTTGGTGTTCGCGCAGCAGGTTGCCGGCCGGGTCGTGGAACCATTGCAGGCGGCTGTCCGCGTTGTCGGCCAGCACCAGGTTGCCGTTGCCATCGTAGGCGAAAGTTTCGCTTTGCGACTGATCGCCCAAGGTCGCGCGACGTTCAGTTACACGGCCCATCGGGTCGAAGCTCAACGAGATGACGCGTTGGCCATTGATCGACTGGGCGAGGCGGCCGGTGAGTGGGTCGTACTGATAACGCGTGCTGCGCCCATCGAAACCGCGCTCTTCGAGCAGGCGTCCGACCGGGTCGTAGTGGAAGTGCGCGCGTTGTTCGTTTTCGTTTTCCAGGGCCGTTAGCCGCCCGAGACGGTCCCAGCGATAGCGCAGGGTTTGTTCGGCAGCGTCGATGCGTTCGGCGATCAAACCGGCCGCGCTGTAGCTCCAGGTGGTGCAACGATCGAGACCGTCGACATGCGCCAACAACCGACCTTCGGCGTCACGTTCAAACCGCTCTTCGGTCTTGTCCGGGTGCTTGATCAGCACCAGTTGGCCGGCCTTGTATTCGTATTCGGTGGCGTTGCCGGCAGCGTCGGTGAAGCAGGTCATCTGACCCAGTTCGTTGTATTCCCAAGCGCTGGTCTTGCCCGAGCAGTCGACGTACTCGACCATCTGCCCGGCGTCGTTATAGTCCAGGGTCTTTTCGTTGCCGTTGGCGTCCTTGATCGCGGTGGGCTGGCCGGATTTGTTGTAGGCGTATTCGGTTTTGTTGCCCAGCGGATCCAGCGCTTCAACCAGATTGCCTTGGTCGTCATAGGCGCGTTGCCACTGACCACCCTCGGCATCGCTGATCTTGATCAGCAGGTCCTGATCGTCGTAGGCGTAATGCATCACCGTGTGATCGGCGCGAATGTGCTCGAGCAGGTTGCTGCGTTCATCGTAGTTGTAGCGATCGGTGCTGCCGTCGGCATTGACGCGGCGCACGATGTTCTTCGCCTCGTCGCGGAAGAACCATTCCGAACGCTCGTCCGCGTAGCGAATGCGATAGGTGTAGCCAAGGATGTCGTAGTAGTGCCAGGTCTCGTTGCCGAGCGCATCGGTGACGTAGGTCAGACGGATGTTTTCGTCCCACTCCAGACGCGTGTCGAAACTGCCGTCGTCGGCCCATTCGCGCACGGCTTTGGCCTTGGCGCCGGGGCCGTCCCACTGCAGGTTCATGCCTCGCCCGGTGCGGTCGGTGTAGCGGGTGATCAGGTGATGCTCGAACTGATACGACCAGACTGCGCCGTTCTCGTCCTGCGCCTGAATCAGGTCGCCATAGGCGTCGTACTGATAGGCGCAGAGCTGGCGCAGCGGTTCGCCGTCAACGATTTCCCAGAGGCCGATAAACCGGCCGTGATCGTCGATCATTGTGCCGAGGTGCAAATGGACTTTGGTGAAGTCGTTTTCCTGATAGGTGATCAGGTCGGAGAGCAGCGAGTGTTCGCCGTGACGATGCTCGTAATGCAGCATGATCCCGGCGCCGTTGCGCAGCGAAATATTGGTCAGCACAAAGCGCTGGCCATGGCGGACGTAGCTTTCCTTGCGTTCGAAGCCACGGCACAACAGCAACTGGTCTTCGCCACTGCGAACCAGTGTGATGTTTTCGATGGCGTCGTAGTGAAACAGACCGAGTTTGGGCAGCGGATAGCTGTGGTCGCGGCCATCGGAGCCGTAAAACGTCAAGCCATCGTCCACGCAGTCAAACCGTGTGGTGAATTCGCTGATCCAGCGGGCGCCCATTTCGCTGTGATCGTAGGCGTCGAGGCGCGAGTTATAGGTGCGCGTCCACTCGACCAGGAATGGGCCCGGCAAGTTGAAATCGGTATGGCTGAGGCTTTCTGAACCCAAAGCAAAATTGATGCTGTTGCACGTGCCGGTACAGGTGCCATTTTTCTTCGGCTTGGGCGCGCCTGTAGCCGGAGCCTGTTTACCGCTGGCTCCCAATTCACCTTCGGACGCCGTGTGCTTGGCCTGACTGGTCTTGTCAGGTTTGACCCCGGCACTTTGGCCATGGGCGTTGCGTTTGCGCCAGAGAGTGACGGCGCTGGACAGGATCAGCAGCAACCAGCCAATGGAGTTCTGCACCGACTCATCGTCGAGTTTGCTCAGCTGGGTGCGCAGCTCCGGGCCCATTGCCCGCAGTTTTTTGGTTTCTTCGGAGACGTTTTTCTTGAAGTCATCGGGCACCAGATTTTGCGCCACGCTGTTGGCAAGGCCCTTGCCAGCCGCTTTATAAGCACTTGCGGCAGCCCCGAAAACATTGCTGAAAGACGCCAGTGGATCATTCTTGAATTGATCGACTGCTGCGCTCGCTTGGGCGCTGGCTGTATTCAGATCACCTTTGGCATCCAGATTGCCGAATGCCAACGCTTCGATGCCTTTGGTTATCTCATTGATGACTTCTTCGCCGAGCTTGCCAGCGTCCGCCAGGATGCCGGGCAACTTGCCTTTAGCCTGTTCAACAAAGTCATCGAGCGTGCCGATAATCGAGGCGTTCAGGTGACCGACCAGCACCTCGATCACGGATGCACTGAGCAGCATTTTGCTGGTGGCCTTCATCTCTTGGCGTACCAGAAACAAAGTCGGGCGCAAGGTCATGCGTGCCGCCGCCATGGCCGGTGGCAGTGGCAGCACACCGATCAGGTTGATGCCCAGACTGGCCCACGCCAGCAGGTCGCGTTTCTGGACGTTGGACAGGGTAACGATGTCACCCAGCGCATCAACCAACGCCATGATGTTGCCCACCACCGGTAAAGCGCCGGCGACGTTCTTGATTCGATCAAGGGTGACCACGCCATCCGTGGCCGATTGCAGCCAGGCATCGAAGGTCGCCGCGCTGCTGGCAACGTCCTGGATGTCGATGGCGTTCAGTGGAACGATAGCAACCTGAGGTTCACGTTTTACGATTTCAGTGGTCATGACAGCATCTCACCCGCCAACAGGCCCGGGGTTTTCAAGGAAGGTTTTGGCAGCGTTGGTGCGGGAAGCGTCGGTAGCTGGCCGCCCTTGCTTGCTGCGCCGAGGATGCTCGACGCACTAGGCATCGCAGCACTCGCCAGTTTCGGCAATCCGGCCACTCCTCCCTGCACTGCGCCTTTTACCTGCTGCGCCGTTTGCATTGCGCCCTGCGCGGTCTGCATCGCACTCATCCCTGTTTGTGCCATGTCCTTGCCCTTCTCCAGCATGTCCCAGTTCTTGGTTGGCAACACCTGAGCGACCATGGCTTGCACCTGCCCCGGCACGTCTTCCGCGCCCGGTGGATTCAGCGGCCATTCGGGTTTGCCGATATAACTGCCATCGCTCCAGGTGTCCGCCGGATCCTTGCCGAACAGCACGCGCGCTGGCCCCGGTGCGGCGCCAGAGACGCTGGCGAAACCCTTGGCGTCGAGCTTGCCCTTGATGCTTTTGCCCAAGGCGTCGATGACTTCGTAATCGCCTTCCTTGATGCCTTGGCGCCCGGCGTACTGGTTGAACAGTTCCAGATTGCCCTTGCCCGGTTTCGGCGGTTCCGGGAACACCCCGGCCAGACTTTTCGCCCCGGTGTAGGCGATGTTCGCCGCATGCGCCGTGTACGGGCCGCTGGTGGCGTGGGTGATGCCGCCGGCGTTGTAGGTCGTGGCGCTGCCACCGCCCTGGATCACCAGTTCGGTCTTGGCGGTGATGGTGATGCGGTCGGCATTGGCGGTGATGTTGAGTTTGGCCAGCAGGTTGATGCTGTCCTTCAGCGCGCGCACGTCAATGTCGCCGGAGGCCGCGACCAGACGCCAGCCCATGCTCTGCACAAACAGACGCATGCCGCGACTGGCGCTGGCCAGCAGGCGTTTACCAATGGAGAGACTGGTGTGCCCGGTGCTGCTCAACGCCAGGTGTTCGCCGGTGGCGATGTGGCTAGAGCGCGGTGTGGTCAGGGCGATGCCGGCCGGGCTGGCGAGCACCAGATGCGGCTCAGTGAATTCCGGAAACTCGTTGGCGGTCATGTTCGCCGGGCCACTGCCGAGCACGCCTTGATGCTGTGCGTGCAAGGCCTTGGCCACGTCGTCCTGATCGCCGGCCTCCTGCGCTTGTAGCTCTTTGGCCTGCACCGCAAAACCGTCCTGCTGTTCGCTCGCGGTGGCGAGGCGTTCGGCGGTTTCCGGCAGATCCTTGTGATGTTTCGACTCGTTCGGACGCGGCTCGGTAGTGATCAGCAAACCGGCACCGGCTCGCACTGCGCCGTGGCGGTCGGTTCTTAATTCAAAACCTTCGCCGCGCGGCTGACCACCGCTCGGGCGCGGATGGGTCAGGTAGCCGAGGTTGATCGCACTCGCACCGTGGTCACTGCGCAGCGCGATACTGATCTCGCTGGTGGTGTCGTCGATCCTCAGTTCGTTAGCGCGGCTGCCCTTGTATTCCTTGCTCTTGACCGTCGCCAGCGTCTTGAAATCCGGCAGCTTGTACGGCGGCAGATTCGCGCCGTGGTACAGGCAACCGGTGATCAGCGGCTGGTCGGGATCGCCTTCAAGGAAGGTGATCAAGACTTCCATGCCGACGCGCGGAATGTTGATCGAGCCGAAGGTTTCGGCGGCCCAGCTCGACGCGACGCGCATCCAGCAACTGGTCATGTCGTCGTGCTTGCCTTCGCGATCCCAGAAGAACTGCACCTTGACTCGGCCATACTGGTCGCAGTAGATCTCTTCGCCTTCCGGGCCGCAGACCACGGCACTCTGGGTGCCGAGGACTTTCGGTTTCGGGTGATCGAGCGGCGGACGGTATGGGACGTTCCACGGGATCGCGCTGAAGCGGTTGCGGTAGCCCTGGTGGAAATCGTCCTTGTTGTCCGTGGTGTCGCTGGTCACCGACTCTTCCAGCACTTGCGGCTGCTTGCCTTCGTGGAAAATCTCAGTGAGCAGCCACAGGTCGTTCCAGGTCGGGTTGGCGTGTTCGGTCAGGGCGAGGAAATGTCCGCTGACCAGAATCGGTTGGTCACTGTTGCCCTCGGCCAGGCGATAGTCGCTGCGATGACGCTCCAACGCGCGATTGGCCAAGTGCTTGCCACGGTCGCGGTCAACGAAACGGCCCGGATAATCGTAATCTTCCAAGTCTGGTTGGGCACTGCTTTTGGCATCACTTTCCAGCTCAATCTTCGGTTTGACGAAGTCGTAATCGCGCCGCGTGGTACGGCTGGTGCGGGTGGCCAGACGCAGACCGAAGCGCTTGACCACCGGTGTGTCCGCGACCAGCCCGGAATCTTGCTGATAGGCTACTGGCGCCAGTTTCGGAAACACTGTCTGGTCATCGCCGAAGGTCAGTTTGTGGCCGCTGCCGGTGTGCTGAAAGTGGTAGTGAATCCCCTCCTCCTCGCACAGACGCTGGATGAAGTCGAGATCCGACTCGTCGTACTGCACGCAGTAGATGCGC
>NZ_JBIWAL010000100.1:0-1640 GCF_044760045.1 Pseudomonas sp. NPDC098747
GCAAGTCGCTTTGTTCCACGTGGAAGAGGGCCGTAACACCCAGACCCACGACCATCGGGAGTGAAGGAATTGAGCGAAGAAAATACTTACGACTCAACGAGCATTAAAGTGCTGAAAGGCCTGGATGCCGTACGCAAACGTCCCGGTATGTACATTGGCGACACTGACGATGGCAGCGGCCTGCACCACATGGTGTTCGAGGTGGTCGACAACTCGATCGACGAAGCCCTCGCCGGCCATTGCGACGATATCAGCATCATTATCCACCCGGATGAGTCCATCACCGTTCGCGACAACGGCCGTGGCATCCCGGTAGACGTGCATAAAGAGGAAGGCGTTTCCGCTGCCGAGGTCATCATGACCGTCCTCCACGCTGGCGGTAAGTTCGACGATAATTCCTACAAGGTATCCGGCGGTCTGCACGGTGTAGGTGTTTCCGTAGTGAACGCACTGTCCGAAGAGCTGATCCTGACCGTACGCCGCAGCGGCAAGATCTGGGAACAGACTTATGTGCATGGTGTTCCGCAAGAGCCGATGAAAATCGTTGGCGAGAGCGAAACCACCGGTACGCAGATTCACTTCCGCCCTTCCGATCAGACTTTCAAGAACATCCACTTCAGCTGGGACATCCTGGCCAAGCGCATTCGTGAGCTGTCCTTCCTCAACTCCGGTGTCGGTATCGTCCTTAAAGACGAGCGCAGCGGTAAAGAAGAGCTGTTCAAATACGAAGGCGGCTTGCGTGCGTTCGTTGAATATCTGAACACCAACAAGACCCCGGTCAACCAGGTGTTCCACTTCAACATCCAGCGTGAAGACGGCATCGGCGTGGAAATCGCCCTGCAGTGGAACGATAGCTTCAACGAGAACCTGTTGTGTTTCACCAACAACATTCCGCAGCGCGACGGCGGCACTCACCTGGTGGGCTTCCGTTCCGCACTGACGCGTAACTTGAACACCTACATCGAAGCTGAAGGCCTGGCGAAGAAGCACAAAGTCGCCACCACGGGTGACGATGCGCGTGAAGGCCTGACCGCGATCATTTCGGTGAAAGTACCGGATCCGAAGTTCAGCTCCCAGACCAAAGACAAGCTGGTCTCTTCCGAAGTGAAGACCGCGGTCGAACAGGAAATGGGCAAATACTTCTCCGACTTCCTGCTGGAAAACCCGAACGAAGCCAAGCTGGTTGTCGGCAAGATGATCGACGCCGCGCGTGCCCGTGAAGCCGCGCGCAAGGCCCGTGAGATGACCCGCCGCAAAGGCGCGCTGGACATCGCCGGCCTGCCGGGCAAACTGGCTGACCGCCAGGAAAAAGACCCGGCGCTGTCCGAACTGTACCTCGTGGAAGGTGACTCCGCGGGCGGCTCTGCCAAGCAGGGACGTAACCGCAGGACCCAGGCCATCCTGCCGTTGAAGGGTAAGATCCTCAACGTCGAGAAGGCGCGTTTCGACAAGATGATCTCTTCCCAGGAAGTGGGCACCTTGATCACCGCGTTAGGCTGTGGCATCGGTCGCGACGAATACAACATCGACAAGCTGCGTTATCACAACATCATCATCATGACCGATGCTGACGTCGACGGTTCGCACATCCGTACCCTGCTGCTGACCTTCTTCTTCCGTCAGTTGCCGGAGCTGATCGA
>NZ_JBIWAL010000100.1:1650-6465 GCF_044760045.1 Pseudomonas sp. NPDC098747
CGCGGCTACATCTACATCGCTCAGCCGCCGTTGTACAAGGTCAAGAAAGGCAAGCAAGAGCAATACATCAAAGACGACGAAGCCATGGAAGAGTACATGACGCAGTCGGCTCTTGAAGATGCGAGCCTGCACCTGAACGAAGAAGCCCCTGGCATTTCCGGCCCGGCGCTGGAACGTCTGGTGAATGACTTCCGCATGGTGATGAAGACTCTCAAGCGTTTGTCGCGCCTGTACCCGCAGGAACTGACCGAGCACTTCATCTACCTGCCGGCCGTCAGCCTTGAAAAGCTCGGCGACCACGCGGCGATGCAAGACTGGCTGGCTCAGTACGAAGTCCGTCTGCGCACCGTCGAGAAGTCCGGTCTGGTCTACAAGGCCAGCCTGCGTGAAGATCGTGAACGTGGCGTCTGGCTGCCAGAGGTCGAACTGATCTCCCACGGCCTGTCGAACTACGTCACCTTCAACCGCGACTTCTTCGGCAGCAACGACTACAAAACGGTCGTCACTCTCGGCGCTCAACTGAGCACCCTGCTTGACGACGGCGCGTACATCCAGCGTGGCGAACGTAAGAAAGCGGTCACCGAGTTCAAGGAAGCCCTCGAGTGGCTGATGGCCGAAAGCACCAAGCGCCACACCATTCAGCGATACAAAGGTCTGGGCGAAATGAACCCGGATCAGTTGTGGGAAACCACCATGGACCCAAGCTCGCGTCGCATGCTGAAGGTCACCATCGAAGACGCCATTGGCGCGGACCAGATCTTCAACACCCTGATGGGTGATGCGGTCGAACCTCGCCGTGAGTTCATCGAGAGCAATGCTCTGGCGGTGTCCAACCTGGATTTCTGATCCCGGTCAGCACCAACAAAAAGGCCAACGCATTTGCGTTGGCCTTTTTTTGAGATCAAGAGATCACAGCCGCCACACTCTCCAACCGATACCCATACCCATAAATCGTCAACAACTGCCACCCGCGATCCGCCGTCAGTCCCAACTTGTTACGCAGCCGGTAGATATGCGTGTCCAGCGGTCGTGACGAGGCCATCTCTTCATGGGGCCAGAAGCGCTCATACAGATAATCGCGCGACAACGGTCGACCGAGGTTGCTGAACAGGCAGCGCGCGAGTCGGTATTCGCGTTCGGTCATGACGATCGGTTTGCCCTCACGGGTGACCGTCAGCTCGGCATCGTCGAACGTCAGATCATTGAAGCTCAGCACTTCGTTCGCGGCGCTGCGTGCCTGGCTGTGCCGGCGTAGTACTGCGGCGACTCGGGCTTTCAATTCATTGGGCCGGAATGGTTTGCTGACGTAGTCGTCGGCGCCAGCATTCAGGGCCTGGACGATGTCGTTTTCGCCATCGCGGCTGGTGAGCATGATTGCTGCCGGTGGTGCTTCCATGTGTTCGCGAGTCCAGCGCAACAACGCCAGACCGCTGAGGTCTGGCAGTTGCCAGTCGAGGATCAGCAGGTCGAAAGTTTCCCGCCGAAGCTGTCGCAGCAGATCTTCACCGCGCTCGAAGCTGTGCAGCGACCAAGGCTGTTCTCCGGCTTCGGCCATTTGCTGCAGGGTCTGCTCGACCCGACGCAGTTCGGCAGGTTCGTCGTCCAGTATCGCAACACGCATACGCGGTGGTTCCTTGTTGCTTGGGCAGTTGGCCGTCAACCTTAGTCGCTCGGCCATCGCTATGAAAGTAAGCGGCCCGCCGTTGGTCGACGTCCGCTATGATTCTTCGGGTCATGTCTCAGACCTGTGGCCTATGAAACCATTCACACTGCCCTGCCCTTTTTCCCACGACTTTTCTTATGAGTAGCGAGCGTCGGCGTGAAAGCCGAGAGCCGAGCCAAGTGCAGCGCCTGTTTCGCCAACTGGTGCGCGAGTGGTTGTGGATAAGTCTAGTGCTGTTGCCGCTGACCGCGCTGTTATCTTATCGAGCGCAGGTCAGTCTGAGTGACGCATCCCCTGGCCTTGGCGCTTTGCTTTCGGTGGGCCTGGTGGCTTGCGTTCTTGGGCTGCTTTTATGGCGTCCGCGCTTGGCCCTTTGGGTGACGCTGATCGGCATGGCGTGCGTGCTGCTGACCAGCGTCGGGCTGGCTGAAATCAAGGAATGGTGGTCGCCGACGCCGGCGGTGCTGGGCATGCTGTTCGGCTATCTGATCTGGAACTGGCGACGCCTGAGTGTGGTGCTGACTTACTTCGGTTGGGAACTGGCGCGGCTGGATAACGAGCCGAAAGTCTTTCCCGAACGTCGCCGCGCGCAGTTCACGGGCACTGACCGCTTGCAGCGCCAGATCATGGCGCTGGAACAAGCCATGAGTCGTACCCGCGATACACGGCGCTTTATCGCTGACGGTCTGGAATATTTACCCGTCGCCACGTTGATCAGTGATCCCAAGGGCCAGATCCTGCTGGGCAATCGCAAGGCGCGCCGTCTGTTCGATCATCTTTTGGTGGGTGACGACGTGCTCGACCAATTAGCGCAACTCGGCTATCCAGAGTTGTCCACAGCCCCGCGCCCACTATTGTCCGCGCTGCCGTTGCTGGAATTTCGCGATCACAAGGAGCGCAGCCTGCGCCTTGAGCGCGCTGCGTTGCTGCCGGTAGACGGTGACACGCCAATTGGCTGGTTGCTCAGCCTGACCGACCTGAGTGCCGAGCGCGCCGCTGAGGAACAACGCAGCGTCTTGCTGCGCTTCCTCTCCCACGATCTGCGTGCTCCACATTCCGCGATCCTGGCCCTGCTTGACGTTCATCGTTATCAGGCCGGAGCTGATGCGCCGTTGTTCGAACAGATTGAGCGTCAGGTTCGCCGCGCTCTCGAGCTGACCGACGGCTTTGTGTTGTTGGCTAGGGCTGAATCCGAGGCGTATCAGTTCCAGCCGACGTTGTTCGCAATGCTGGTGCTGGACGTGCTCGATCAGGCCTTGCCGATCGCCCAGCAAAAACGCATCGAACTGCTGCACGACATGGACGAGCATTCTCAGGAGCGACTGGTGTCGGCCGACCAGGGGCTGCTGACCCGTGCGTTGTTCAATCTGCTGGAAAATGCCATCAAGTACAGCCCGGCGGATACCAAGATTCAGTTGCGCGTGACGTGTCACGAGGAGTGGCTGCGCTGCGAGCTCATTGATCAGGGTAAAGGCATTGCTAACGAAGAGCTGCCCGATCTGTTCAGCCAATACCGGCGCTTTTCTTCGGCTCAAGGCATTGATGGCGTTGGCTTGGGCCTGTCGATGGTTAAAGCCGTGGTCGATCACCATGGCGGCAGAATTGAATGCCTCAGTGTGGTCGATCAAGGCACAACGTTCATGCTTGAACTGCCGCTGATCGCTGAATAAACAGGCACAAAAAAACCGGCTATATCAGCCGGTTTTTTTACATCCAAAAAAAACTTATGCACCTTTTACGGTGTTTTATGAGCTTGAGAAATATATAAGTAAATCAATTACTTAAATCTAATATTCAGGCCTTTTCACCAAAAGCGTACACAGGTTATCCACAAAATCTCAGACAGCGATCTGATCGCTTGCAGCAGGTGCCTGCGGCGCGGGAGGCAACGAACCCATTTCCCGTTGCGTCTGCTCGTTCCAGGCTTGCACTCGGTCATTCAATGCTGCAATGGCTCGTGGCCCAGTGCCTTCGGCGTACATCGGTTCGCCAATCACCACAGTGATGACACCTGGCTTCTTGGCCCAGCCGGTTTTCGGCCAGAATTTGCCGGCATTGTGTGCAATTGGCAGCACCGGGAGCTCAGCATTCACCGCCAACGCGCTGCCACTGCGAGAAAATTTGCCGACAGTGCCGAAGGGAACGCGAGTACCTTCCGGGAATATCAGCACCCAGACATTGTCCTTGAGCAGTTCATCGCCTTTTGCCGCGACTTGTTTGAGCGCCGCTTTCGGGTTGTCGCGATCAATCGCGATCGGTCGCAGCATGGCCATGGCCCAGCCGAAGAACGGCACGAACAGCAATTCGCGCTTGAGCACCTGGCTCAAAGGCGAGAAATAAGCGGAGAGAAAAAACGTCTCCCAAGTGCTCTGGTGGTTCGATTGAATCACGCAGGGCCGGTCTGGCACGTTTTCCGCGCCTTTGATTTCGTAACGGATACCGAGGAACACCTTGGTCAACCACAAGGCGCAACGGCACCAGTACACGTTGATGAAACGATAACGCGCCTTGAATGGCAAAAAGGGCGCGATAAAAAAGCTCAGGCTGCACCACAGCAGGGATGTTGTGCCCAGCAGCAGGTAAAAGAGGAAGATTCTGATGGCCCGCAGTATCGACATGGCGACGTTTACCGTTACGGGCAATGCCCGACTGTTCAAGCGCACTCCCGATCAATCCCTGGTCAGGAATTTCAGAAGTACTCTAGTTGTGGATAAGTTCTGCGGCAATCGCCGCCAGATCGTCAAAAATCAGAGTGCCAACCGGCAGGGTTTTACCCTGAGTCTTTTCGCCTTTTCCGGTCTTTACCAAAACTGGCTGTGAGTCGACGGCTTTGGCGGCCTCCAGGTCACCAAGGCTGTCGCCGACGAACCAGACATTGCCGAGTTCGACGTGGTAATGCGCCGCGATGGTTTTCAACATGCCCGGTTTCGGCTTGCGGCAATCGCAACCCTCGTCCGGCCCATGCGGGCAGTACACGATCAGCCCGACTTCACCGCCCTGCTCCGACACCAGTGCACGCAGGCGCGCGTGCATGGCGTCGAGGGTGGCGAGGTCGTAGTAGCCGCGAGCAATGCCCGACTGGTTGGTGGCGACCGCCACCGTCCAGCCGGCCTTGCTCAACTGCGCGATTGCTTCGATCGAGCCGGGCAAAG
>NZ_JBIWAL010000100.1:6475-9504 GCF_044760045.1 Pseudomonas sp. NPDC098747
AATCAAACGACTACAACAAAGATAAACACTCTTAATAAAACACTAACACAACAACAAGAAAAAACAATATAAACAGCAATCCCTCAACCCAGCAGCGAAATGTCGGCAACGCCCAGGAACAGGCCACGCAGACGCGCCAGCAGCGCGTAACGGTTGGCCCGCACTTTGGCGTCGTCGGCATTGACCATCACCGCGTCGAAGAACGCATCCACCGGCTCGCGCAATGTAGCAAGGCGTGTCAGCGATTCGTTGTACTGGCGCGCCGCAGCCATTGGCTGTACAGCCTGGTCAGCCTGCTGGATCGCCGAGTACAGCGAGAACTCGCAGGCGTTGTCGAAGTACTTGGCTTCAACCACGCTTGGCACGGCGCCTTCGACTTTGCTCAGCAAGTTGGAAACACGCTTGTTCACCGCCGCCAACGCTGCCGCTTCCGGCAGTTTGCGGAAGGCTTGCACCGCTTGCACACGCTGGTCGAAGTCCAGCGCCGAACCCGGCTTCAGGGCACGTACCGACAGGTACGTGGCGACATCGACGCCTTCGTCTTCGTAACGCGCACGCAGACGGTCGAAGATGAATTCCAGTACCGACTCATTCAGGCCGGCAGCCTTGACCTTGGTACCGAACGCATTCACGGCGAAAGCCACGGCGTCGTTCAGATCCAGATCCAGTTGTTTCTCGATCAGGATGCGCAGCACGCCCAGTGCCGCACGGCGCAGGGCATACGGGTCTTTGCTGCCGGTTGGCAGCATGCCGATACCGAAGATGCCGACCAGTGTGTCGAGCTTGTCGGCGATTGCGACGGCTGCACCGGTCAGGGTCGCAGGCAGTTCAGCACCGGCACCGCGTGGCATGTACTGCTCGTTCAGCGCCAGCGCGACGTCTTGCGGCTCGCCGTCATTGAGGGCGTAGTAGTAGCCGGCGACACCTTGCATCTCCGGGAACTCGCCGACCATTTCGGTGGCCAGGTCGCACTTTGACAGCAGGCCAGCGCGGGCAGCCCACGAAGCGTTGCCGCCGATGCGTGCGGCGATGTAAGCCGCCAGTTTCGATACGCGCTCGGCCTTGTCATAGACGCTGCCGAGTTTTTCCTGGAACACCACGTTCTTCAGGCGATCGTTGAACACTTCGAGCTTCTGCTTCTTGTCTTGCTTGAAGAAGAACTCGGCGTCGGTCAGGCGTGGACGAACCACTTTCTCGTTACCAGCGATGATCTGCTGCGGGTCTTTGCTTTCGATGTTGGCCACAGTGATGAAGCGTGGCAGCAACTTGCCGTCGGCATCCAGCAGGCAGAAGTACTTCTGGTTGTCCTGCATGGTGGTGATCAGCGCTTCTTGCGGCACGTCGAGGAAGCGTTCCTCGAACGAGCACACCAGCGGCACCGGCCATTCAACCAGCGCGGTCACTTCGTCGAGCAGCGCCGGCGGCACGATCGCGGTGCCTTCCTGACGGGTCGCCAGCTCTTCGGTGCGCTTGCTGATGATCTCGCGACGCTCGTTGGCGTCGGCCAGCACGTAAGCGGCACGCAGGTCGGACAGGTAGCTTGCCGGCGAACCGATGCGCACGTTTTCCGGGTGATGGAAGCGGTGACCACGGGAATCACGGCCAGCCTTCTGCGCGAGGATGGTGCAATCGATGACCTGGTCGCCGAGCAACATCACCAACCATTGGGTCGGACGCACGAATTCCTCTTTGCGCGCACCCCAACGCATGCGTTTCGGGATCGGCAGGTCGTTCAGCGAATCTTCGACGATGGTCGGCAGCAGGCTCGCGGTCGGTTTGCCGGCGATGCTTTGGCTGTAACGCAGTTTCGGGCCGCTCTGATCGATTTCGCTCAGATCGACGCCGCACTTTTTGGCGAAGCCCAACGCTGCCTGGGTAGGATTGCCGTCGGCATCGAAAGCAGCCTGACGTGGCGGGCCGTCGAGGTTGATGCTGCGATCCGGCTGCTGGGTGGCCAGCGCGGTAATCAGCACAGCCAGACGACGCGGCGCGGCGTAGACGGTTTTTGCTTCATAGCTCAGGCCGGCAGCTTGCAGGCCCTTGTCGATACCGGCGAGGAACGCGTCAGCCAAAGTGTTCAATGCTTTGGGTGGCAGTTCTTCGGTGCCCAGTTCAACCAGAAAATCTTGCGCACTCATTGTGCAGCCTCCAGCTTGGCCAGTACTTCGTCACGCAGGTCCGGGGTCGCCATCGGGAAGCCCAGCTTGGCACGCGCCAACAGGTAGGCTTGCGCAACGGAACGCGCCAGGGTGCGTACGCGCAGGATATATTGCTGACGCGCGGTCACCGAGATTGCCCGGCGCGCATCCAGCAGGTTGAAGGTGTGCGAGGCCTTCAGGACCATTTCGTAGCTCGGCAGCGGCAGTGGTTGGTCGAGTTCGATCAGGCGCTTGGCTTCGCTTTCATAGAAGTCGAACAGTTCGAACAGCTTGTCGACGTTGGCGTGTTCGAAGTTATAGGTGGATTGCTCAACTTCGTTCTGGTGGAACACATCGCCGTAGGTGACTTTGCCCATCGGGCCGTCAGCCCAGACCAGGTCGTAGACCGAATCCACGCCTTGCAGGTACATGGCCAGACGCTCGAGACCGTAGGTGATTTCGCCAGTCACCGGGTAGCACTCGATACCGCCCGCTTGCTGGAAGTAAGTGAACTGAGTCACTTCCATGCCGTTCAACCAGACTTCCCAGCCCAGACCCCAGGCGCCGAGGGTCGGCGATTCCCAGTTGTCTTCGACGAAGCGAATATCGTGGACCAGCGGGTCCAGACCGACATGCTTGAGGGAGCCCAGGTACAGCTCCTGGAAGTTGTCCGGGTTCGGCTTCAGGACTACCTGGAACTGATAGTAGTGCTGCAAACGGTTCGGGTTTTCGCCGTAACGGCCGTCAGTCGGGCGGCGGCTTGGCTGCACGTAAGCGGCGTTCCAGGTTTCCGGGCCGATGGCGCGCAGGAAGGTCGCGGTGTGGAAAGTGCCGGCGCCTACTTCCATATCGTAGGGCTGATGTACCACACAAGCTTTCTGGGATCAGTAT
>NZ_JBIWAL010000101.1:0-8745 GCF_044760045.1 Pseudomonas sp. NPDC098747
CCTGTATCAGGCTTGGTCCGCGCCTTCGTCACCAACGGCAGGCAGGGCATTAATTACCATCGCGGCGTTTGGCACCATCCGGTGCTGACGATCGAAAAGCGGGATGACTTCCTGGTGGTTGATCGCAGTGGCACAGGCAATAACTGCGATGAGCATTTTTTCAAAGAGGATGAGCGTTTGATCCTCGCCCCCCACCAATAAGAGAAGGTCTGATCACTCGACAACAGAGTGACAGGCGAGAGGTAAAGACTGTGGAAGCACATCTGTTGGAATGGCTGAACCTGAGCGTGCGCTGGGTTCACATGATTACTGGCGTGGCCTGGATCGGCGCGTCGTTCTATTTCGTCTGGTTGGAGAACAACCTCAACCGCGTCAACCCGAAAACCGGGCTGGCCGGTGATCTGTGGGCGATCCACGGTGGCGGCATCTATCACCTGGAAAAATACAAACTGGCTCCCCCGACCATGCCGGACAACCTGCACTGGTTCAAATGGGAAGCCTACTTCACCTGGTTGTCGGGGATCGCGCTGCTGTGCGTGGTGTTCTACTACAATCCGACGCTGTACCTGCTGGCACCGGGCAGCAGCCTGACCGGTCCTGAAGGTGTTTCCCTGGGCATCGCCTCTTTGTTCGTCGGCTGGTTCGTCTACTCCTTCCTCTGCGACTCGGCCTTAGGCAAACGTCCTGCCCTGCTCGGCTTCATCCTGTTCGTGCTGATCATTGGCGCGGCGTATGGCTTCAGCAAAGTGTTCAGCGGTCGTGGTGCGTACCTGCACGTCGGCGCGATCATCGGCACCATCATGGTCGGTAACGTGTTCCGCATCATCATGCCGGCGCAACGTGCATTGGTCGCGGCGATTGCCGAAAACCGCACGCCGGATCCGGCGCTGCCGGCCAAAGGTTTGCTGCGTTCGCGTCACAACAACTACTTCACCTTGCCGGTGCTGTTCATCATGATCAGCAACCACTTCCCGAGCACGTATGGCAGCCAGTACAACTGGTTGATCCTGGCCGGGATCGCGGTGTTTGCAGTGTTAGTGCGTCACTACTTCAACACCCGTCACGACAGCCACAAGTTTGCCTGGACGCTGCCTGTTGCAGCCGTTGGCATGATCACTCTGGCGTACGTCACCGGCCCTGCGCCGATGCCTGCCGCACCGGAAGTGGCCAAGAATCCAGCGCAAATCGAGTACCAGCCATTGCCGGAAACTGCAGTGGGCGGTGGCTTGAAACCGGCTGAAGCGGCGCCACCTGCTGCACCTGCCGCCGCAGCTCCGACCCAGGCGTCCAACGCCGGCCAGGGTTTCGACAAGGTTCACACGGTGATCCAGGAACGTTGCACGGTTTGCCACTCGGCCAAACCAACCAGCCCGTTGTTCAGCGCAGCTCCGGCCGGCGTGATGCTCGACACCCCTGAGCAGATCCGCCTGAACGCGGCGCGCATCCAGGCGCAAGCCATCACCACGCAGATCATGCCACTGGGCAACATCACACAGATGACCCAGCAGGAACGTGACCTGATCGGTGCATGGATCGCCCAGGGAGCCCAGACCAACTAAGCCACACCAAAAGCCTGTTTAAAGCGGGCTTTTGGTGTGAAGGGATTTCCTGCGGCGATGGATTTCTCTGTGGCGAGGGGATTGATCCCCGTTGGGCTACGAAGTAGCCCCAAACCCGGTAATCGCAGTACATCAGGCAGAACGCGATTATCGGGTTTGCGACGGCTTCGCCGCCGAACGGGGATAAATCCCCTCGCCACAGTAAGCCACTGACCACAGGAAGCTCCTTCGCCACAATTGATGCAAAGAAACAGCTGTGAGCCACCCGGCAGCTGTTAATCACAAGAATAAAAAGATCCGAGGTGTTGCATGTCCGAGCTGTCCAAAGCGCGCATCCCCGACGCACCCGCCATTCAGCGTTTGCCCCTTTTGCAACTGATCCTGGTCGGTTTGCAACATGTTCTGCTGATGTACGGTGGTGCCATCGCGGTGCCGCTGATCATTGGACAGGCCGCTGGCCTGAGTCGTGAAGAAATCGCCTTCCTGATCAACGCCGACCTGCTGGTCGCCGGTATCGCCACCATCGTGCAGTCGCTGGGTATCGGCCCGATGGGCATTCGCATGCCAGTGATGATGGGCGCCAGTTTTGCCGCTGTCGGCAGCATGGTCGCCATGGCCGGAATGCCCGGTATCGGTCTGCAAGGCATCTTCGGTGCAACCATCGCCGCCGGATTCTTCGGCATGATCATCGCGCCGTTCATGTCCAAGGTCGTACGGTTCTTCCCACCGCTGGTAACGGGCACCGTCATCACCTCGATCGGTTTGTCGCTGTTCCCCGTGGCCGTGAACTGGGCCGGTGGCGGCGTTGATGCCGAACAATTCGGTTCACCGATTTATCTGGCCATTGCCGCACTGGTGCTGGCCACCATCCTGCTGGTCCACCGCTTCATGCGTGGTTTCTGGGTGAACATTTCCGTGCTGATCGGCATGTGCTTCGGTTACGTGCTCTGCGGCGCGCTCGGCATGGTCGACCTTAGCGGCATGGCCTCAGCGCCATGGGTTCAGTTTGTCACTCCGCTGCATTTCGGCATGCCGAAGTTTGAACTGGCACCGATCCTGTCGATGTGTCTGGTGGTGGTGATCATCTTCGTCGAGTCCACCGGGATGTTCCTCGCCTTGGGCAAAATCACCGGTCAGGAAGTCTGCCCGCGCATGCTGCGTCGCGGCTTGCTGTGCGATGCCGGCGCCTCGTTCTTCGCCGGTTTCTTCAACACCTTCACCCACTCCTCCTTCGCGCAAAACATCGGCCTGGTGCAGATGACCGGCGTGCGCTGCCGTTCGGTGACCATCGTCGCCGGTGGTTTGCTGATCGTCTTGAGCCTGCTGCCCAAAGCCGCGTTCCTGGTGGCGTCGATTCCTCCAGCAGTACTCGGCGGCGCAGCGATTGCGATGTTCGGCATGGTCGCTGCAACCGGGATCAAGATTCTCCAGGAGGCCGACATCGGTGACCGTCGCAACCAATTGCTGGTGGCGGTGAGCATCGGCATGGGCCTGATCCCGGTGGTGCGTCCGGAGTTCTTTGCGCATCTGCCGATGTGGATGAGCCCGATCACCCACAGCGGTATCGCCATGGCAACGCTCAGCGCGCTGACGCTGAATCTGCTGTTCAACATTCTTGGCGGTGCCGAGCGCGCGGCGATCAACGACTGCAACGCGCACTCGCATTAATCGAAGTCACCACAAAACCTGTGGGAGCGAGCTTGCTCGCGAAAGCGGTGTATCAGCCAACGATGATGTTGAAGCTGAAGCCCCCTTCGTGAGCAAGCTCACTCCCACAGGAAGCAACAGCTCTGCGCCTGAAAAATAAAAACAAGAGGGAGCAACAGATGATTCGCACGCAATCGAGTTTGCTATTAAGCAGCGGTCTGCTCGCCGCATCCCAGGCCATGGCCGGCGATTTATTGCTCTGGCAGACCAACAGCCTCAGCTACCTGTACGGCAAGAACTTCGCGATCAACCCGTCGATCCAGCAGACGGTGACCTTCGAGCACGCCGACAAGTGGAAGTACGGCGACAACTTTCTGTTCGTCGACAAGATCTTCTACAACGGCCAGGAAGACCGCAACAAAGGCCCGCACACCTTCTACGGTGAATTCACCCCGCGCTTCTCGTTCGGCAAGATCTTCGACCAGAAAATCGAGTTCGGCCCGATCAAGGACGTTTTGCTGGCGATGACCTATGAATACGGCGAAGGCGAAAGCGAGGCCTACCTGATCGGCCCCGGCTTCGACCTCAAAGTGCCGGGCTTCAACTACGTCACCCTGAACATCTTCCGCCGCCAGACCGAAGGCCCGCGCCCCGGCGATGGCGTCTGGCAGATCACACCCGGCTGGTCCTACAGCATTCCCGTGGGCAATTCCGATCTGCTGATCGACGGCTACCTCGACTGGGTGGTCGACAATGACGAGAACTCGCGCGGCACCTACCACGCCAACCTGCACATCAATCCGCAGATCAAATATGACTTGGGCAAAGCCCTGGGCTGGAGTCAGAAACAGCTGTACGTCGGCACCGAATACAGCTACTGGAAGAACAAATACGGCGTCGAAAACAGCCCTAACCTCGACACGAATCAGAACACCGCCAGCTTGCTGGTGAAGGTGCACTTCTAAGATGGCCCGCAACCGTGCCCCATGCCTGTCGTCGGTGCTCTGTTGCGGGGCACTTGAGAGCTGGCCGAGGAGTCAGTATTCTCCGCGGCCTCTTGAATTCGGTCTAAAAAAAAGCCCGAATTTAATTCCTGACCGAAAAGCCAACTTACCCAGGCTCCGGTCAGTACCGAGGCATCCCGAAAACACGCTCAATCGACTGTTTTTCAGCAGCCGAAGGGTGTTTTTTTGCTTTTCGAAAAGCCTTGGCGCAGCTCTTGCTAACAGCAATGAAGCTGACCGATCGGATGACTTTTGCAGCAACGAAAAAAGGCGCCACACCAGAGCGCCGATCAAAAAAAATAAACGTGGAACACCAACTTTGGGAGCAACCGAATGAAACGTATGTGCACCAGCCTGATGCTTGCGGGATCCTTGCTGGCCGGGGGGCAGGCCATGGCCGAAGGCCTCTTGCAATGGCAGGACAACAGCCTGACTTACCTCTATGGCAAAGACTTCCAGGTCAACCCGCGCATCCAGCAGACCGTCACCTTTGAGCACGCTGACGGGTGGAAGTACGGGGACAACTTCTTCTTCCTCGACAAGATCTTCTACAACGGTGAAAAGGACTTCAACAACGGCCCGAACACCTACTACGGCGAGTTCCAGCCACGCATCTCGCTGGGCAAGGTGCTCGACCAGAAGATCGAGTTCGGCCCGATCAAAGACGTCCTGCTGGCGATGACTTACGAGTTCGGCGAGGGTGATTCCGAGTCGTACCTGATCGGTCCGGGCTTCGACCTGGCCATCCCGGGCTTCGACTACTTCCAGCTGAACTTCTACCAGCGTCACACCGAAGGCTCGCGCGCCGGTGACAACGTCTGGCAGATCACGCCGGTCTGGTCCTACACCGTCCCGGTGGGCAATTCGAACATCCTGATCGACGGCTACATGGACTGGGTGACCGACAACGATTCCAACTCCAAAGGCGACTACCACGCCAACCTGCACTTCAACCCACAGGTCAAATACGACCTGGGCAAGGCGCTGAGTTATGGCGAGAAGCAGTTGTATGTCGGTGTTGAATACGACTACTGGAAAGACAAGTACGGCATCGACGACACCGGTGCGTTCAAGACCAATCAGAGCGTGACCAACTTCCTGGTGAAGTTACACTTCTGATGCTGCGGCGTCCGCTCGGACGTCTTCGCGAGCAAGCTCGCTCCCACAGTGGTTCGTGTTGAATGCACACTCTGCAATCAACGCCAAATCCCTGTGGGAGCGAGCTTGCTCGCGAATGGCCGCACCACCGATCTCAGGCCGGAACCACCGCCTCCGATAGCCCCAGAAACCGGCACAACTCCTCCCGCTTGGCCAAGGCATCGCGCCGCCCCAGATCAATCAACTCGCTGCAATACCCCGCCTCGAACAGCAGATAACTCAACACCCCTGCCCCACTCGTCTTGGTAGCACCCGGCCCGCGCAAAAACAAGCGCAACGCTGCTGGCAATTCCTGGCGATGCCGCGCCGCGATCTCATCGATCGGCTGACTCGGCGAAATCACCAGCACCTCCACCGGCGCCACGCCCAGCGCCCGGGTCGGCGCGCCTGCGGGCATCAAATGGCTGAACTGGTTCAAGCGCTGCAGCAACTCGATGTCGCTCTCCAGGCTATCAATGAACGTGCTGTTGAGCATGTGCCCACCGATCTGAGCCAGCGTCGGCTGCTGCCCGGTGTAGGTGCGTTCCAGCGGCTGCTGCGGATCAACCCCGCGCGGGTTGCCGCTGACGCCCACCACCAGCACGCGAGTCGCGCCCAGGTGCAGCGCCGGGCTGATCGGCGCCGATTGGCGCACGGCACCATCACCGAAATATTCCTCGCCGATCTTCACCGGGGCGAACAGCAACGGAATCGCCGAACTCGCCAGCAGATGCTCCACCGACAACTGCGTCGGCACACCAATGCGTCGATGCCGCAGCCACGCATCGATCGCCCCGCCGCCCTGATAAAACGTCACTGCTTGCCCGGATTCGTAGCCGAACGCGGTCACCGCCACGGCATGCAATTGCTTGCGCGCGATGGATTCGGCGATACCGGGCAGGTGCAGTTTTTCATTGAGCAGATCGCGCAGTGGCGAACTGTTGAGCAGCGCCACCGGCATTTGTCGCCCGATGCCGAGCAAGCTATGGCTGACAAAACGGCTGGCCTGACGGATCACGCCCGGCCAGTCACTGCGCAGCACGCGATGGCTGCGAAAGCCCTGCCAGAACAGTGTGAGGCGTTCGATGGCGGCGCGAAAATCGCTGGCGCCGCTGGCCAGGCTGACCGCATTGATCGCCCCGGCCGAGGTGCCGACGATGACTGGAAACGGATTGTCGGCGCCCAATGGCAGCAACTCGGCAATCGCCGCCAACACCCCCACCTGATACGCCGCCCGAGCCCCGCCGCCGGAAAGAATCAAACCTGTGACCGGCTTAGCAGGGCTCATCGCAACACTCCATGGTGCTTAAGGGGATGGGTCAATCAACCGCGTTTGGCGTACAACTTCGGCTCGCCCGGCGGACGGCTCTTGAAGCGCCGATGCGCCCACAAGTATTGCTCGGGGCACGCCCGCAGCGCGCTCTCGACCCACTGATTGATGCGGATGCAGTCGGCCTCTTCGGTCTCACCGGGGAAACCTTCCAGCGGCGGATGGATCACCATGCGGTAACCGCTGCCGTCGGCCAGACGTTCCTGAGTGAACGGCACCACCAACGCTTTGCCCAACCGCGCAAACTTGCTGGTCGCGGTCACAGTGGCGGCCTGAATGCCGAACAGCGGCACGAAGATGCTTTGCTTGGCGCCATAGTCCTGATCCGGTGCGTACCAGATCGCCCGACCTGAGCGCAGCAACTTGAGCATGCCGCGCACGTCGTCGCGCTCCACCGCCAGCGAATCGAGATTGTGCCGCTCGCGCCCACGACGCTGAACAAAATCAAACAACGGATTCTTGTGTTCGCGGTACATGCCGTCGATGGTGTGCTGCTGGCCGAGCAGCGCTGCGCCGATTTCCAGGGTGGTGAAATGCACCGCCATCAGGATCACGCCTTTGCCTTCGCGCTGGGCCTGCTGCAAATGCTCCAGACCTTCGATGTGCGCCAGTTTTGCCAAGCGCTCACGGGACCACCACCAGCTCATCGCCATTTCGAAAAAGGCGATGCCGGTCGAGGCAAAGTTTTCCTTGAGCAGACGTTTACGCTCGGCGGCGGTTTTTTCCGGGAAGCACAATTCCAGATTGCGCTTGGCGATGCGCCGCCGGTCGCCGGCCACGCGATACATCAGCGCGCCCAAAACTCGACCGATGGTCAGCAACGCCGGATACGGCAACTGCACGATCAGCCACAAAAGCCCCAGACCGCACCAGAGCGGCCAGAAGCGTGGAGCAAGAAATGCTTTTCGAAAACGCGGGCGATCCATTAAAGCTTCCGTAAATACAGTGGCCGCGCATTCTACATCGTTCGACCCGGCTTGCGGCTCGCGGGCGTTCTCGTTATAAGTCTCGGCACTTTTAGTGACAAGCCGTTGTATGCCGATATGAGCCGAATCCACTCGCCAGACCAAGATCCCGTGTTCCAGTTGAAGGGCAGCATGCTGGCCATTACCGTGCTGGAGCTGTCCCGCAACGACCTCGAAAGCCTTGATCGGCAACTGGCCGCCAAAGTCGCACAGGCGCCCAATTTTTTCAGCAATGCACCGCTGGTCCTGGCGCTGGACAAACTGCCGCCCGGCGAAGGCGCCGTCGATCTGCCGGGGCTGATGCGCGTGTGCCGTCAACATGGCCTGCGCACCCTGGCGATTCGCGCCAGCCGCATCGAGGACATCGCCGCCGCCATCGCCATCGACATCCCGGTGCTGCCGCCGTCCGGCGCCCGTGAACGACCGCTGGAAACCCCGGAACCCGAAGTCAAGAAGAAACCGGAAAAGCCGCCGGAACCGACCATCAAACCGACCCGTGTCATCACGACGCCAGTGCGTGGTGGCCAACAGATATATGCCCAGGGTGGCGATTTGGTAGTGGTGTCTTCGGTCAGTCCGGGGGCGGAACTTCTCGCCGATGGCAACATCCATGTATACGGCCCAATGCGTGGCCGTGCGCTGGCCGGCGTGAAGGGCGATACCAAGGCAAGGATTTTCTGTCAGCAATTGAGCGCTGAACTGATCTCCATCGCCGGTCATTACAAGGTTTCCGAAGATTTGCGTCGCGACCCCATGTGGGGCTCGGGCGTACAGGTCAGCCTGTCGGGCGACGTGTTGAACATCATTCGGCTTTAACGGATACTGCCGCATTTTCCAAGCATCTCTAAAACGTAGCGAAAACGGCTCAAACGAAGTAGGAAAAAGGCCACAAGCCGAATTCCAGCCAAGGCTGTCCGACTGCAGTAGTTTTCAAGAGATGTTTTTCAGGGGCTAAAAAGTCCTTCTTCCTTAGGGGTGAAACACCTTGGCCAAGATTCTCGTGGTTACATCCGGCAAGGGTGGTGTGGGAAAGACCACCACAAGCGCCGCTATCGGTACCGGCCTCGCACTGCGCGGCCACAAAACAGTGATCGTCGACTTCG
>NZ_JBIWAL010000102.1:0-2912 GCF_044760045.1 Pseudomonas sp. NPDC098747
AAGCTTCACTCCTCAAACCCTGCGACCCACTGCCTATAAATAGATTGCAGCTTTATAACGGATTTTAGACAGCTCGTATGACATTTTTTTGAAGCAATCCGTCACATTTTACTTACATGTACATCCCACCGTTCACCGGGATTGTAGCCCCAGTGACGTATGCCGCACCGTCGGATGCAAGAAAAGCGACCACAGACGCGATCTCTTGAGCTTGTCCCAGACGACCCAGCGGAATCTGCGTCTGCAAGGCTTCACGCTGTGCTTCAGGCAGTTCGCGGGTCATATCGGTGTCGATAAACCCTGGGGTTACCGAGTTGACCGTAATCGAACGCGAACCGACTTCACGCGCCATTGCCCGGCTGAAACCTTCCAGACCGGCCTTGGCGGCTGCATAGTTTACTTGGCCTGCGTTGCCCATGGCACCCACCACCGAGCCAATACTGATAATTCGACCCCAACGCGCTTTGGTCATGCCACGCAAAACGCCCTTGGACAGGCGGAACAGACTGTTCAGGTTGGTATCGATGACATCATGCCATTCGTCATCTTTCATGCGCATCATCAGGTTATCGCGGGTGATGCCGGCATTATTGACCAGAATCGCCGGCGCACCGAACTGCTCCTGAATGGTCGCGATCACCTTGCTGACGGATTCGTCGCTGGTGACGTTGAGTTCCAGACCGGTACCCTGAATGCCGTGCTCTTTGAGCGTGGCGGCAATCGCCTCGGCACCCTTGGCGGAGGTTGCGGTACCCACAACGATGGCGCCCTGACGGCCCAGTTCCAGTGCGATAGCCTGGCCGATACCGCGGCTTGCACCGGTGACCAATGCAACTTTACCTTGCAGACTCATGCAAGTTTCTCCTGATTCAGGCCTGCGCTGCACGAGCGGCAGCGAAAGCGTCTGGGGTATTGAGGTTGGAAGTCGAAACGCCTTCGGCGCAACGTTTGTTCAGACCGGCCAGTACTTTGCCCGGGCCACATTCGACCAGATTGGTCGCCCCTTTGGCGGCCAAAGTCTGTACAGACTCGACCCAGCGTACTGGCTTGTAGAGCTGTTCGAGCAGATCACGCTTGAGGGTTTCCAGATCGGCCGGCACTTGCGCGCTGACGTTCTGTACCACCGGGATCTGCGGCGTCTGCCAGTTGATGGCGGCGATGGATTCGGCAAAGCGCTCGGCAGCCGGACGCATCAGTTCGCAGTGCGACGGCACGCTCACCGGCAGCGGCAAGGCACGCTTGGCGCCACGCGCCTTGCAGCCTTCGATGGCGCGCTCAACGGCAGCTTTGGCACCCGCTACTACAACCTGGCCAGGGGAGTTGAAGTTGACGGCACTGACCACTTCGCCCTGCGCCGCTTCAGCACAGGCCGCCAGCACGTCAGCGTCTTCCAGACCGAGAATGGCGGCCATGCCGCCCTGCCCGGCCGGAACCGCTTCCTGCATCAGTTGGCCACGGCGCTCAACGAGCTTTACCGCGTCAGCCAGGCTCAAGCTGCCGGCAGCAACCAGCGCACTGTATTCGCCCAGGCTGTGACCAGCCACAAATGCCGGACGCGCACCACCTTCAGCCAGCCACAGACGCCACAGGGCGATCGATGCGGTCAGAATGGCCGGTTGGGTTTTGTCGGTTTGATTAAGCAGCTCTTCCGGCCCCTGCTGGGTCAATGCCCACAGGTCATAGCCCAAAGCAGCGGAGGCTTCTTGGAACGTTTCGAGGATCAGTGGATGTTGCGCGCCCAGCTCGGCCAGCATGCCGAGGGACTGCGAACCTTGTCCTGGAAAGACGAATGCGAGGGAAGCAGACATGTAACAAGCCCCTAATGATCTTGTCGTCGGAAAATGACGCCCCACTTGGGGACGCAAGAAACTGACAGTTGGATGGCCCTTTGAACCGGGCGGTCACATTTAAGCATTGTCCGACGAAAACGCCTAAGACAACAAATCCTCCAGTCGCCCGTGAAGGCGTTCGGGCAAGTTCTCCTGAATCTCGATCAGCGCACGCTGAATCGCACTCTGAAAGCCCTGAACCCCCGCAGAACCGTGGCTTTTCACCACGATGCCCTGCAAGCCGAGAAAGCTTGCGCCATTGTGTCGCGCCGGCGCCAGATCAGCCTGCAAGCGCTTCATCAATGGCAGCGCCAAGGCACCGATTGCGCGCGAAGCCATGTTCTTTTTGAACAAAGCCTCAATGCGCGCAGCAATCATCGTTGCCAAGCCTTCGCTGGACTTGAGCAGAATATTGCCGACAAATCCGTCGCACACCACCACATCCGCCTCACCGCGATACAGGCCATCACCTTCGACGAAGCCGATGTAGTTGATGCCTCTGGCCGCCTGCAACAGCGTTGCCGCCAACTTGACCTGTTGGTTGCCCTTGATGTCTTCGGTGCCGATGTTCAGCAACGCCACCCGAGGGCGAGCAATACCCAGCGTCTGCGCCGCCACCGAACCCATCACCGCAAACTGCAACAGATGTTCCGCGCTGCAATCGACGTTGGCGCCAAGATCAAGCAACTGGCAATAGCCCTTCTGCGTCGGAATGGCGGCAACCATCGCGGGACGGTCGATACCCGGCAAGGTCTTCAGCACATAGCGCGACAGCGCCATCAACGCTCCGGTATTGCCGGCACTGACACAGGCCTGAGCCTTGCCATCACGCACCAGCTCAAGGGCGACACGCATCGACGAGTCCGGCTTGCCACGCAGGGCCTGAGTCGGTTTTTCGTCCATGGTGATGACTTCGCTGGCCGCAACAATCGTCAGGCGCGCGCGATCGGCAGCCGATTGGCCGTTGATCAATTCTTCAAGAAGGGAGGGTTGACCGACGAGGGTCAGGTGATTGTTGGGATTAGCTTAGTGTATTGATAGTGTGTGATTAAGATTGTTGATGTGTGTGTTGTCCGTTTCATT
>NZ_JBIWAL010000102.1:2922-8379 GCF_044760045.1 Pseudomonas sp. NPDC098747
AATCGCGATGACTTGAGCAGACAAGTGATTACTCGTCAGCGCCCTTGTCGATCACTTTACGGCCACGGTATACGCCTTCTGGCGATACGTGGTGACGCAGGTGAATTTCACCAGTGGTTTTTTCTACAGACAGAGTGCTCGCCGTCAGGGCGTCGTGCGAACGACGCATGTCACGGGCAGAGCGGGATTTTTTGTTCTGCTGAACAGCCATAATTGATTAACTCCTAAACGTTTGGGTCACGCTTTAACTGCGCCAATACACTGAACGGGTTGGACCGCGTTACCTCGTCCTCGCTCGGCTCGGGTTCATCTGACCCCGCCGGCTGCTGGCATTCTTCCGGATGATGAGCAGGCACGATAGGCAAGGCAAGCAAAAGCTCCTCCTCGACCAGTGACTGCAGATCCAATGGATCTTCGCCCAGTTCCAGCACGTCATAACCTTTCGGTAACGACTGGGTATTCGCACCCTCTTTCACCACAGCGTAACTGCATTCGCTGTGGATCGGCAGTGTGACCAGCTCAATACAAAGCTGGCAAACCATTTTGACCTCGGTGTCGATAAAGCTGTGAATTACCACAGATTTACGTTCATCTCGTTCAAAAACGAATTTCGCCTGCACCGTACCGACATTGTCGGAAAGCGGGTCGCAGAGTCTCTTCAAATCGGCCAGCAGCAGCTCACCTTGGATGGTGGTGCCACGATCAGCCAATTTGCGCGGGTCAACGTGAGGTGGAATCGGGTCATTCAACATAGGCGCAGCATTATAGGGATGCACCCACCCATGTCAAAGGAAATTGTGCCCTGTCCGTCACTTGCGTGCCTCC
Source organism: Pseudomonas sp. NPDC098747 (assembly GCF_044760045.1). Taxonomy (NCBI): domain Bacteria; kingdom Pseudomonadati; phylum Pseudomonadota; class Gammaproteobacteria; order Pseudomonadales; family Pseudomonadaceae; genus Pseudomonas; species Pseudomonas sp. NPDC098747. Next base: position 3,748 of record NZ_JBIWAL010000102.1, read on the forward strand.
GCTAGAATTCACATCTGCCTCAGGAGACGCAAATGCTGCCTTTATTACTCGCTTCAAGCTCGACTTATCGCCGCGAATTGCTCGCCCGCCTGCACTTGCCGTTCGTCTGCAGCTCACCGGATATCGATGAAAGCCACCGCCCCGGCGAACCGGCAATCGAGCTGGTCAAACGTCTCGCCGAACAAAAAGCCCGAGCGCTGGCCGACAGCCACCCCGCTCATCTGATTATTGGATCCGACCAGGTGGCCGTCCTCGGCGACCGGATCATCGGCAAGCCGCACACCTTCGACAAGGCCCGCGAGCAACTGATGGCCGCCAGCGGCGCCAGCGTGACCTTCCTGACCGGCCTTGCGCTGCTCAACAGCCAGACAGGGCAACTCCAAGTCGACTGCGTGCCGTTCACCGTGCACATGCGCCAGCTCGATGAGGCACGCATTGAACGCTATTTGCACATCGAGCAGCCTTACGACTGCGCTGGCAGCTTCAAGGCTGAAGGTTTGGGCGTGAGCTTGCTCCAATCCACTGAGGGCCCTGACGCTACCAGCCTGATCGGTCTGCCGCTGATTCGCCTGATCGACATGCTATTGGTAGAAGGCGTGCAGACCCCTTAAAGCAAAAGATCGCAGGCTTCAGCAGTTCCTACATTCAATCTCTGTAGGAACTGCCGCAGGCTGCGATCTTTTGATCTACCAGCGACTCAGCGCAATGAAGGTCCCTGAAAACCCATCCACATCGCCAACTGCTCAGCCACACTGGCGCCAAGCTTCTTCGAGAAGCGATCAAACGGCGATTCCTGAACGGTGAAGTCCACCAGCTCTTTCTCGCCAATCACATCACGCGCCACCGAACTGGCATTACCCAAGCCATCGATCAAGCCCAGCGGCAGCGCCTGCTCGCCCGACCAGACCAGCCCGGAGAACAGCTCCGGATGCTCTTTGTCTTTCAGGCGCTCACCACGCCCCTGCTTGACGCTGTTGATGAACTGCTTGTGCGTGGTGTCCAGCACACTTTGCCAGAACGCAGTTTCTTCAGGCTTCTGCGGCTGGAACGGATCAAGGAACGACTTGTGCTCGCCCGACGTATAGGTGCGACGCTCAACACCCAGTTTCTCCATGGTGCCGACAAAACCGTAACCGGCCGCCGTCACACCAATCGAGCCCACCAGACTCGCCTTGTCGGCATAGATCTGATCAGCCGCACTGGCAATGTAATAGGCGCCCGATGCACCGAGATCGGAAATGACCGCATACAGCTTGATATCAGGATGCAGGCCACGCAGGCGCTTGATCTCGTCATACACATAACCGGACTGCACAGGACTGCCGCCCGGACTGTTGATCCGCAGGATCACACCCTTGACCTTCTTGTCCTCGAACGCCGCGCGCAGACTACCGACAATATTGTCAGCACTGGCCGGCTCTTTGTCAGCGATCACGCCGGTGACGTCGATCAGCGCGGTGTAGTTCGTGCTGCGAGTGGCGCTTTTTTCCATGTCCATCAGCGGCGTGAACAGGATTAGCGCGACAAACAGATAAACAAACGTCAGCAGTTTGAAGAAAATCCCCCAGCGCCGCGAACGACGCTGCTCCTGCACACCCGCCAGCAGGGTCTTTTCCAGCAATTTCCAGCTCTTCTCGTCACCGTCGTCGGCACTTGCCTTGGCCGGTGCTTTCCATTCGTCGGTCATGCCATCCACCCCAGCAAAAACGTATTAAGCCTGCTGCCCCAGCCAGGCATGCAATTCGGAAAAACGATCAATCGACAGCCGCGGCTCGAACTGCTGCAGCGATACGATCGATTGCGCGCCATAACTGACCGCCACCGAATCCATCCCCGCGTTACGCGCCATCAGCAAGTCGAAGGACGAATCCCCGACCATCAGCGCCTGTTCCGCACGCACACCACAATGAGCAAGGATCTGTTCGAGCATCAGAGGGTGCGGCTTGCTCGCAGTTTCATCGGCCGCGCGGGTAATGTCGAAATACTCTTCCCAGCCATTAGCCTTGAGCACCCGATCCAGTCCGCGCCGATTTTTGCCGGTCGCAACAGCCAGGTGATAACCCTGCTCACGAAAGGACGCCATCGACTCGACAACACCTTCGAATAACGGCGAAGGCACGGCTTCAGCTGCAATGTAGTGATCAGCGTAATATTCGCGAAACGCGATCATTTCTGCATCGCTGATCTCGGGATACAAGGTGCGAATCGCCTCGGGCAGGCCAAGACCGATGATGCCTTTGACGGCAAAATCATCACGCAACTCGAAACCGGAGCGCCCGGATGCGGAGTGCATCGCCTCGACGATCCGATGAATGGAATCGGCCAGCGTGCCGTCCCAATCGAAAATCAGCAGTTTGTAATCAGATGGGCGCACTCAATCGCTCCACGGTCTTGGCCCACATTTCATCCACGGGTGCCTGCAGCGTCAGCTTGCCGCCATCGGGCAGCGGCACGGTCAGCATGTAAGCGTGCAAGAACAGACGCTTGCCGCCCAGATTGCGGATTTCCTTGCTGAAATCCTCATCGCCATACTTGCTGTCGCCAGCGATGCAATGCCCGGCGTGCAGGGTGTGCACGCGAATCTGGTGGGTACGACCGGTGACAGGCTTGGCCTCGACCATGGTCGCGAAGTCGCCGAAGCGACGCAGCACCTTGAACAGGGTCAGGGCTTCTTTGCCTTCTTCGTTGACTTCAACCATGCGCTCACCGGAACGCAAATTGCTCTTGAGCAATGGCGCGCTGACTTTCTTGATCGAGGTCGCCCAGTTGCCGCGCACCAGCGCCATGTAGCGCTTGTCGATGCCATCACCGCGCAACTGCTCGTGCAAATGACGGAGCATGCTGCGCTTCTTGGCGATCATCAGCAGACCGGAGGTGTCGCGGTCGAGGCGGTGAACCAGCTCCAGCTCTTTGGTATCCGGACGCAACTGACGAAAGGCTTCGATCACACCGAAGTTCAAGCCACTGCCACCGTGAACCGCAATGCCCGCAGGCTTGTTGATCACGATCAGGGCTTTGTCTTCGAAGACAATCGAGTCCTCCAGGCGCTGCAACAGGCCTTGGGCCAAAGGCACCGGCTCATCGCGCTCAGGCACGCGAACGGGCGGCACGCGCACGATGTCACCGGCCTGCAGCTTGTATTCGGGCTTGATCCGACCTTTGTTCACACGCACTTCGCCTTTGCGCAAAATCCGGTAAATCAAGGTCTTGGGCACGCCTTTGAGCCGGGCGAGGAGAAAATTGTCGATTCGTTGGCCGGCATACTCCGGCGAGACTTCAAGCAGTTGAACGCCTGGAGTCGAAGGGGCAGTAGTTGTCATGGCGCGGATGATAACAATTTTTATGGAATTGAAGCACTTAATCATTGCTGCTATAGTCGCGAACGCCGCCAAAAGCGGCCTGGACAGCGGCACCACGGTCTTAAACCGGCCCTGACCAACGCAATTCACCAGGACGCGAGGCCGTCCTACGGGGCTTTCGCTACGTAACGGTGGAGTTTTCAGTTGTAACAAGCGCAGGTGACATAAGGCCTGAATCACACCGCCGAGCAGAGTTTTTACTCGCCTGGCAGGCAAACATTCAAGGCCAGTTCACAAAGTGCAGTCAGCTGCGAATGACCCCGAGCGAAGGCTTCGGAAACAACGCCTAAATTAGCCATGATGCGTGACCTCCCCTTTCGGAGCTCACGGTAAATGCCAACCCGTTGCGGATTCTGCGCACGGCAGCACCCGAATTATCAGGGATACGTGTAGGGTGGAGATGCACAACCGCTGGACTGTGTAGCATTAGGCTTTATCAAGACGCTTCATCTCGTCCACAGCCGCTGGTTGATTCCTCCTCCTGACTGAGTGCTTAAGTAGCCACAGCAAGCAGGACGCGTACGTCGCGGTCTCGGCCCAATTGGTCGCAATCGCTAGACACGGGAATGGCCAACCACTCCCGACGCACCTGACACCGACCGTGAGAAGTCGTGTGTGCCGAACGCCGTTTCCGGCAGCCCGGAAACCGACGGTACTACATGAAAAGAATGCTGATTAACGCAACTCAACCCGAAGAGTTGCGTGTTGCACTGGTAGATGGCCAACGCCTCTACGACCTGGACATCGAATCCGGTGCACGCGAGCAGAAAAAAGCCAATATCTATAAAGGCAAGATCACTCGCATCGAACCAAGCCTTGAGGCTGCCTTTGTCGACTTCGGCTCTGAGCGCCACGGCTTCCTGCCCCTCAAAGAAATCTCCCGCGAATACTTCAAGAAAGCTCCTGAAGGCCGCGTCAACATAAAGGACGTCCTGACCGAATGCCAGGAAGTCATAGATCAGGAAGAGAAACAAGAACGTGGCAACAAGGGCGCAGCCCTGACCACCTTCATCAGCCTGGCCGGTCGTTACCTCGTACTGATGCCGAACAACCCGCGTGCCGGCGGTATATCCCGTCGCATCGAAGGCGAAGAACGCAACGAACTGCGTGAAGCGCTGAACGGTCTAGTTGCTCCAGCCGACATGGGTCTGATCGTGCGCACTGCCGGCCTGGGCCGCAGCAGCGAAGAAATGCAGTGGGACCTCGATTACCTGCTGCAACTGTGGACCGCCATCAAAGAAGCCTCGCTGGATCGCGCCGCGCCATTCCTGAT
>NZ_JBIWAL010000103.1:0-3557 GCF_044760045.1 Pseudomonas sp. NPDC098747
TGGTGCATTTTTGTTTTTCGTCGCGGAGAATAAAACCATGAGCCTGCCCATCCCTGTGTATTCCACTTACCAAATTTCGAGGGCAGCGGATGCCTTCAATGCATGGCTACCGTGCCCGTTTCGTCGGGCGGCGTTGCTCGGCTGGACCGAAAACACATTGGTGATATGGGCGATGACGCGACAAGTTCGCCCGGATTTATCGGATGCTTTTGTGCTGGGCATGGCCCGTAAACAGTATCGCGAATGGATTAAAGGCAATGGCGACTATCAATTAATGGCGCCGGTGGCGCGTCAGTCGGCCCCGCAGTTGGCGAACGTTTAAACATCAGTAGTCACATCCAACGGCGGCGGTAATTAACCGCCGCCTTTCTCATTGCCGAAACTGATTAATATGCGTTGGAAAGTGTGTCGCGAGTAGTGCCCGTTGCACTTCACCCCGCTTCATTGCGGCTCATTGCACTTTATTTTGTGAAATGCCGGATATCGCGCCACTCATACACAAAAGTAAAAGCCGGTATTAAGTCAGCAGGCAGCGCGAAAACAATAAGGCAACTGGCTTTTTCGCCATGACGGCGTAAATCCGTACCGGGCGGAAATTAGTTAATTCGTCTGGGCTTGTTCGCAAAGAGCCAACACCGTTTGTTTGATTTTGACCGCCTTTTCAAAATGGTCGAATTGGTTTTCCATGATCCACCAGTTCGCGGCTTGCATGAGCAACGGCGGGTTATCGTTTTTATTGGCAAAAAATGCATAAAACGAAAGTCCTACGTTTTCGCCTTTTTGCTCAATCTTTCGAGTGCAGACGTCAAGGATCTTGTTAATCAGTTCTGGCGGCATTGCTTAACCTCTCGGCGGGTGAATGTCTGATATTCAGGATATCGCGTTACGAGCCCATGCCGCCCCTTGTGTGGGGCGCACAGAGGGTGCAGAGCCATTTGCCTGGACGGGTAAACCGTGGGGCTCAATCACGACCGTCTCAACGTCGCTGGCTGGCCGACTTGAGCGAGCCCAACCGCTCGTTTAATCACGATTGAGGCGGGTTAGCTCGCGCCTATCAGGATCAAACACCAGCAAAGCCCGGAATACACGCTTGGCCTGTGAAAACGGTCCGTGTGCGCTCTGACAAATTTTGAGCATTTCTGATTTTGCTTGCCGTCAGTCGAAGCGGAGAATGGGCCCAACGAAATGACCTACACTCAACCTACAGGGAACTTTCAGGAGCTCTCCATGAAAAAGCTTTTACTGCTGCCACTCGCTTTGGCCTTCGCTTCTAACGCCGCCATCGCCGCCAACTCGGTTGACTTGCGTGTCACCGGCACCATTACCCCGGCAGCCTGTGATATCACCTTGGTGGGGGGAGATGTCGATTTCGGCTCGCTCAGTGGCAGTGACCTAAGTAGCACCTCAGACACACCCCTTACCCCAATAGTGAGGAATTTGAATATTCTGTGTACTGGAGCAACGCAAGTTGGTATTACAGCTATCGACAACCGTGCTGGTACTAATGCTTCCCACGCCTACGGTCTTGGCGTGGACTCTGCTAGCGAAAAAATCGGTGGCTATGCTATTGACTTTAAGGCCACGACGACTGATGGAAGTGCAGGCCAGCTGACTCGAAGCAATGATAGCGGTGCAACATGGACTCGCATGTCTAGCGGTTTTATTGAGCCCAGTCCAACACAAATTTGGTCGTGGGCGGCTACAGGCACAAACGCGCCAATACCGGTCACTTCAGTTAATCAAGAGTTTGAAATTGATGCGTCTATCGCTGCGACCAATACACTGGATACCAGCACTGAAATTACCCTCGACGGTTCCGCCACCATCGAACTGGTTTACCTGTAATTCGCTGACCGCTGACCGCTGAACTTGTTGAGCGACCGGTGCAATGCCGGTCGCGTCATGCAACACCGCTTTGCGGGGCGGCGTAGTAACAGCATGGAGTTCCCCCAAAGAACTCCGAACAGATATCTTGCTGCTAAACGTCCCACCACCTTTATGGGGCTATGCAGTCACTGAATCGGTCTCGATTGGGCTCCTGCTCATTCAGTGACTCGCCCCAACCTAAACGCCAAGCCTCGCCAGCCAGTCGTACAGATAACAGCTAATCTTTATTAAGCATTTTTGATTTTTCTCACTCTTGGCCCCAGCGGATGATGAGCTCACTGATGAACTCATCAGAAAATTTTCAATCTCTGGAACTCGTCATGAAAAAGTTTCTCCTGCTGCCGCTCGCCTTGGCCTTTGCTTCCAACGCCGCCATGGCCGCCAATTCGGTCGATCTGCGTGTCACCGGCACCATTACCCCGGCGGCCTGCGATATCTCGCTGACGGGTGGCGATTTCGACTTGGGCGCCATCAGCGGTAAAGATTTGTCCGCTACCAAAACGACAGTTTTCCCGGAAATGACAGGGAAAACGTTGTCGATTGCTTGTAGCGGCGCTACTCAGGTTGCCTTCAAAGCCATCGATAACCGCGAGACTTCTACTCCCTCCAGTCTTCCCTTTCAAGGCACCCTCTTCGGTCTCGGGACCGACAGCCAGGGCGCTCCGATTGGAGCGTATCAATTGAGGGTGTACCAGCCTTCGATTTTGGTGGATGGCTCCACCGGCTACATCAAAACGAAGGTTGACGGCGCCGGCTATTGGGGCTCATACGGATATCCATCTGTACATCTGAATAGTTACAACGTGTCCCCAACACTTTATGCCTTGGATGCTGGTCCGGTCGGCGGCGGGGCGCAGCCGCTGCCAATGACCAACGCCAGCGCAGGGCTTAAGATGGTTGCGGCCATTCAGCCGGAAAATACCCTCGATACCAGTACCGATATAACCATTGATGGTTCCGCCACCTTCGAACTGGTTTACCTGTAATTCGCTGACCGCTGAACTTGTTGAGCGACCGGTGCAATGCCGGTCGCGCTATGCAACACCGCTTTACGGGGCGATGTAGTGACGGGAGCGCACTCTTCCCCAAGCAGAGCTTCAGCACCCTCCCATTGCTGCAATGCCCCACCTTATTAGTCGTTTTATAAGTGGAGTATATGAACCGTTCAAAAGCGAAGGCAGAACGCAGCGTGGTGCAAAGCCGTAATGCTGGTGCTGCAATCCGCAAGGCCAAACGATTGCGAGCTATTAAGGAATATGCCAAAGCGAACAAGGTGACTATTGCCCACGCGATGATCCACTTCATGTAAGTCCGATATCTGATCATTCAGGGTGCGCGAAATACGAGTGGTTTTGAGGACTCGCTTTTTTCGTGGGATCGGCGGCAACGGAATCCCACCTGATAGCTAAATCCTGAGTAACTGGCGCAATGCTGAAAACTCAATAGCAAGATCGCTTTGCGGGGCGCTGTAGTCGTTGAACGGAAAGAGTACGAGGCTTTCCCATTCATTGGCTACGGTCCCCACCTTGTTTCAGTTGTACCCGTCATGTTTGCGGGGCGCTGTCGTTACTGAGTAGGTCGCGTGTAGAGAGCTCCTTCCCTTTCAGCGGCGACAGCGCCCCACCCTATACCGCTACGTCTCCTGTCAAACCTTCGATCCTTCGCCAATC
>NZ_JBIWAL010000103.1:3652-7947 GCF_044760045.1 Pseudomonas sp. NPDC098747
CCGAGCAATTCAGGTGCTTGGACTGGTCAACACGCCAGATTTATTGATGGCTACCGGATCGATTTGGACGCGACCCAAAGCAGCAATCCGGGGTCTATACAGCCATTGAACGAGGGGGGCGCCTGTTAGTAAATGTTAGTACTGGATGCGTTCCGGCAGTGAACACGCCCCCCATGAGAACCTGACAAAACCTTACATTGATATCGCGTGATGGGTGCTTGAAAACCAGAGCCCCCTACAAGGATTGTCGCTTTACCAAAAGAAATTAATTGGGCGACCCGTAATAGCAAATCAATGGCGAATCAATAGCCAATCAATGGCACTTGCTGGGCTTATTCGCCTCGGGGTGAAAAGTAACCACCCGAGACAGTTACCACGCCAACTGGTAACCATGGGCGGTGACCACGAATGGTGATCAATCGGAAGCGGTCATCGGCTCGCCAGTTCGCACAGCTTTTCGCACGCCGTTTCACGCACTGGCGTCAGCATTAAAACGGGCTGTAGGCTACAGGTGGCGGCGCGTCCTAAATTCTTCGCGGTGAGGTTCGCGCCCCCCTTTACGCGCAAACCTAGTTCGCAGCAAGGTGCGCTGTGCGAACCACGCTACAGGGATTGATTTTGTTGGCGTTGAGGCCAAAGTGCGCAGTGAAGTGCGCACCATAGTTCGCAGCAAAACCGGCCTTTCCAGAGTGCGAACTATCCCGAGGCCGATAGAGCTGGCGCCATGGTTGCGGAAAAGGTTACGGGCTAAACCGGGTGTACTGTGTCGCTGGTGACCGGTACGACGGCGACGGCGACGGTACGAGCCACGGTACGACGCCAAACGTACCGTGGAGAATTGCGAACATCGAGGCGCAAGCATCCCGCGCGGGCTCCGCACCCACGTCCGAACAGGGGCAAAGTGGCGCCCCAAACTTCGCATTTCGGCGGTACGCAAAACTGAAGTACGCAAGTTGGTACGCAAGGAAATGAACTGCCCCCTAAAAGTTGGAGGGGTTATTCGCTATGCGTGGACAGCCTGAGTCCTGTACTCGACCGGGCTCAAACCGCTTAACTTCAGTCTGATACGGCCCGGTCATGTTTCTGACAGTTATTGATTTCAATTCAATGGTGAGCGCGACGAACAATAAGACTGGAGGCGGTACGCCCACCGTAAGGGCGTTTCGCTCGTTTGGTTCTCGATCAGCTTAAGGACAAGTGTATGTTTACACCTGCCAATACGGCGCAGTTCACCTTATCAATTCCCAACGTTCGCAACGACTTCAAGGTACTGGCCTTCGAGGGCGTGGAGGCAATCAGTCAGCTCTACGCCATCCGGGTTGAGCTGGTCAACGAAGACCCCGATGTCGATCTGGAAGCGCTACTGAGCAAGCCCGCTTTTCTTCAGTTCGGCTTGAATGGCGAAGGGATTCACGGGCGTATCGAAGATGTGAGGGTGGGGGAATCGGGCCGCCGTCTGACTCACTACCAGTTGAGCCTGGTGCCGGTGCTGCACTACCTGCAATTCAGTTACAACCAACGAATCTTTCAGCACCTGACGGTGCCGCAAATCATCGCTCAGGTCCTCAAGGGCCACGGCATTCAGGCCGATGTTTATACGTTCAACGTCAGCACCAGCCCCGTGCGTGAATACTGCACTCAATATGGGGAGTCGGATTTCGAGTACCTCCAGAGGCTGTGCGCCGAGGACGGGATTGCGTGGCATCACCAACACTCGGCCACGGATCACCAACTGGTATTCACCGACGACCAAACTTGGTTTCCCAAGCTGGGCGGTGTGCCGTATCAGCAAGATTCGGGCATGGTCGCGGACCAACCGGTGATCAAGCAGTTCAGCCAGAGTTTCAATACTCGGACCGGCAAGGCCACGCGCCGTGACTACGATTTCAAGCGCCCCGGCCTGCTGCTGGAAGGCGGCGTTACCGCCGATGTCCAGCTGGTGCTGGAGGACTATAACTACGGTAGGCCGATGGCGAGTCTGGATCGCGCCAAAATGCTGGCTAAGCATGCGCTGGAGCGCCACCGCCACGATTACCACGTGGCCGAAGGTCAAAGTGATGAGGCGATGTTGCGTAGTGGGCATTTCTTCAAGCTGACCGATCACCCCCGGAAGGCCTGCAACGATCTGTGGCTGGCGCTTGGCATCAGGCACACTGGAAAGCAGCCTTCGGCGCTGGAGGAATCAGTTACCAGCAATACCAAACCTGAAGACGGTTTCACCCAAGGCTACCGCAACAGCTTCACCGCAATTCCTTGGGATGTGTTCTACCGTCCGCCGCTGCCCTCGCGCAAACCGATATTGGTCAGTCAAACCGCGCGCGTCACCGGCCCGGTCGGTGAGGACATCGCGTGTGATGATTTTGGGCGGGTGAAAATCGAGTTCCATTGGGACCGCGCCGAGCTGAACAACGACCAGAGCAGCCGCTGGGTACGGGTCGCGTCCAACTGGGCCGGTGAACACTTCGGCTCTGTGACCATCCCGCGTGTCGGCATGGAGGTCGTGGTGACCTTTAACGAAGGCGACCCCGACCAGCCGCTCATTACCGGTTGTGTGCCCAACACGGTCACCGCCATGGCCTACGAATTGCCCGAGCATAAAACCAAGACGGTGTTGCGTAGCCAGAGTTCTCCGGCCACAGGCGGTTACAACGAGCTGATGATTGAAGACCGGGCCGGGCAGGAAAAAATTTACCTGCGGGCCGAGCGCGACCTTGAGCAACTGGTCCGCAACGACAGCACGGCCACCATTGGCAACGACCGCCGCGAAGAGGTCACCCGTAACAGCTACCGCGCCATCGGCGGCACCGAAGAACAACACACCACTGGTTTGCGAACTACCGTGTTGGGCAATGATGACCGTACCACTGTGACCGGGAGCAGTTACACCCATACCGGTGTGACCCACGTTATTCAGGCGGGCGATGAGGTAAATATCCAATCCGGAGTCAACGTGATTCTCGATGCCGGCGCCACACTGACCCTGAAGGGTGGTGGGCAGCACATCGTTCTGAATGCTGACGGAATCTTTAGCAGCGTACTCATTGAGGAAGGCGGCGAGCCTTGGCAGGGCGCCAGCGCCGAGCACTTGGAGCTGCGCGCCGTGGAGGCGCTAATCAAGCAAAAACTCAGTAAACGCTCCGAGTATTCCGGTTGATTCGCGCTTTGCTGTTTCCCTTTTCATGCAATGAGACGATTTTATGAGCAACACGCCAAAAGTAGAAAAATGGCAGTATCCCTTCGCCAGCGCCCACAAAAATTCGCTCGAACATCTGGGGGCCATGGGCAAGGCCAACAGTGGCTATTACCCCATTGGCGCCAATGGCATCTGGCACGGGGGCGTGCATTTTGATGGCGGCACCGCCAGCGCCTACGAGCAGAACAGCGTGCTCTGTATCGCCGATGGCGAGGTGGTGGCGTATCGGATTGATACCCAATACCCCACGACTCAATATCACCCCACGCGTGCCAGTTTCTCCACGGGCTTTGTATTGGTCCGCCATCGTTTGGAGATTCCGCCAGCGCCGGGGGCGACCGTGGGCGGTCCGTCCCTGACCTTTTTCAGCCTCTACATGCACCTGCGCGATTGGGCCGGGTATGAGGCCGACAGCGCCCTGACCCGTCCGGCTTTTTGGCAGGCCGCGACAGAGTACGAAGTCGCCACCCAAGATACGCCGCTGCGCCTGCGCCGCCTGCCCAACACCAATGGCGAGGAAGTGGCGACTTTACCCAAAGGCACCGTCGTTCGCGTGGGCGCCCTAGAGGGGGATTTTCGCGAAGTGCTGGCAGTGGTCAGCGGCACGCCCTCTGCCGAGTTAGCGCCGCTCAGTGCCGACAGACCGCGTCTAGGGTGGGTCGCTTCCCGCTATTTGACCCCTCGTGGTCTGCCCACTCCACAAAGTAAAGACACCGTGGTGGTACTCCCGCAACCGGTGCCGATCAACGCGGGAGATCTGATCGGCTATCCGGGTGTGTATCAACAGCCGACCCAAGCCGCACCGGAAACCATGCTGCACCTGGAAGTGTTCAGTTGCGACGATGTACCGGCGTTCATGGCCCAAAGCAAAACTTACGGTTCCCGGCTGCCGAGCGCGGAAAAGTCGGTACTGAAAGTGGCCAGAGGTGCACGCCTGATCCCACATCACGACAGCATCACAGCCACCACTCCACCGGATCGCTTCGCCAACAATGCCTTGATCATTGGCACTGAGTTGATGCTGCCCCAGAGCTACCTCGACAGCTTGCCCGCAACGCACAAGATGACCCAGCGTTTGAGTGGTGCCACGACTGCCACAGAT
>NZ_JBIWAL010000104.1:0-2688 GCF_044760045.1 Pseudomonas sp. NPDC098747
GGAATGACCCGGCCGCAAGTACGGTTTATCATGGGCAACCCTCTGCTTGCCGACACGTTCCATGCCGATCGCTGGGATTATCTGTATAGCCTGCAACCTGGTGGCGGTGAACGCCAGCAGGAACGCATGAGTGTTATTTTCAACTCGAACGACCAGCTCGTCAGCCTGTCCGGTGACTTTATGCCGGGCGTAAGCCGTGACGAAGCCATTCTCGGCAAGGACAGCGGCACGACCGTTACCGCTCCTGCTGAAAATGCCGAGCAGCCGGCACCGGAAAAACCGGTCAAGCCAGGTTCCTTGCTGGATCAGATCCAGAAGGACGTCGATGGTGTAGAAACCGTTCCGGTTCCGACGCCAGAGCCGCTGGACACCTCGCCGCAATAATTTGCGACGCAATAAAAAACCCGGAAATCCGGGTTTTTTATTGTCTGCCGTTTGGCTCTCTTACTGATTACGAGCTTTCGCCTCAGCCGCCTTGGCAGCACGCAAGCGCCGCACCTCTTTCGGATCGGCGAGTAACGGGCGATAAATTTCGATGCGATCCCCCGCCTGAATAAGGCGAACCTCTGGGTGAGCGATCACTTTACCGAAGATCCCCACCGGGCATTCCGCCAGATCAAGCTCAGGGAACTCGTCGCCAACTCCGGACTTGAGCAAGGCATCACGCACCGTCGCCCCTTCAGGAACACTGACTGTGCGCAAGACCTGACGATCAACGGCCGCATACACGACCTCTATTTCGATCATCGACTCAACCATGCATCTGTTTGGCGCGCTGACAGAATGCATCCACCAGCGTGTTCGCAGCCTGATTGAACAGCGGCCCCAGCGTGGCACGCACGATCGGCCCTGCGTAGTCGAACGACAGATCCAGACTGATCTTGCAGGCCTTTTCGTTCAACACCTTGAACACCCAGACGCCGTGCAACTGATTGAACGGGCCTTCTTCGAGGTTCATCTCGATCGACTGCCCCGGCACCAGCGTATTGCGCGTCACGAAATGCTGACTGAGGCCACCCTTGGCCACGCCGACACTTGCACGCATGTGCGCAGGCGAACTCTCCAGCACCTCGGCAGACGAGCACCACGGCAGAAATTCCGGATAACGCGCCACGTCATTGACCAGGTCGTAGAGAAATTGCGCCGGGTACGGCAGCAGCGCCGATCGTTGAATATGTGTCGTCATATAAGCGTTACTTCCAGAGCTGAGCGGCAAACACTACAAGAATGCCGATGGGCGCCACATAGCGCATCAAGAACAGGGACAGGGCGAACAGCGCCGGATTGCGGATCGACAACTCGTCGCGCACCGCTTCACGGCCCATCACCCAGCCTGCAAACAACACGAAACACAAACCACCGAGTGGCAACATGATCCGCGAGGTGAAGAAATCGATCACGCCGAAGAAGTCCAGACCGCTTGCCGCACCCCATTGATAGAGATGGAACATCCCGCCTTCGTTCACGAAAAACTTGGCTTCCTTCCAGATATTGAAGGAAAACACCGTGCCCAAACCGACGAACCAGCAGGTAAAAGCCAACCAAAATGTGACCCAGGCGCGGCTAATTTTCGTGCGTTCAACCAGGTACGCGACCATCGGCTCCAGCAGGGAAATCGCCGAACTCCAGGCGGCAACCGCCACCAGCACGAAGAACACTACCCCCATCAGTTGGCCGAACGCTACGTTACCAAAGGCAAATGGCAGACTGACAAACATCAAGCCAGGGCCTTCGCTCGGGTTCAGGCCAGCGGCAAACACGATCGGGAACAAGGCCAGACCGGCCACCAGCGATACAAACGTATCGAGCAGCGCCACACCGACGACCGTGCCGGACAACGACGAATTCTTCGGCATGTAAGCGCCGTAGATCATGATCGAACCGACGCCCACACTCAGCGAAAAGAACGCGTGGCCCATCGCTGGCAGCAATCCGTCGAGGACTTTTTCCGGGTGGAAGTCGAACATGAAGTGCACGCCCTCCATGAAATGCCCGGTGGTCATGCTGTAGCCGAGCAGCACCAGAATCATCACGAACAGCAACGGCATCATGATTCGCAAGCTGCGCTCAAGCCCGGCGACCACGCCTTTGGCGATCACCAACGCCGACAGCAGCATAAAAATCGTGTGCCAAAGTGTCAGGCGCCACGGATCAGCGATCACATTACCGAAGTAGGCACCGACCTGAGCGGCCGTGGCGCCTTGAAAGTCGCCACGGCCCATATCGATGATGTAATCCAGCGACCAGCCGCCGACCACACTATAGAAAGACAGGATCAACAGGGCCGTTATCATTCCGGCGAACGCGCCCCACGACCACTTGCCCGAATGCCCGGCTTCTACTGCCAGCACCTTCAGAGCGTTGGCCGGACTCTGCCGCGCGCGCCGGCCGATAAGGGTTTCAGCCAACATGACCGGGATCCCGATCAACGCGATACATGCCAGAAACATCAGCACAAAGGCGCCGCCGCCGTAGACCCCGACCATGTACGGGAACTTCCAGATACTACCCAGTCCCACGGCCGAACCGGTCGCGGCGAGTATGAATACCCAGCGGCTAGCCCAACTGCCGTGGACAGAAACCTTGTCTGTCGACATCGTTTATCACGCCCAAGCGTTAGATATTTAGTGCGTATTGTAGGGTATTATTTTTATTTAGTATTTATATCTGGTTGTTCGTAGTATAATT
>NZ_JBIWAL010000104.1:2698-7594 GCF_044760045.1 Pseudomonas sp. NPDC098747
ATCGCGCAGAACAAAAAGGCGCGACACGATTACTTCATCGAGCATAAGTTCGAGGCTGGTCTGGTCCTGGCCGGCTGGGAAGTAAAAAGTCTGCGGGCAAGCAAGCTGCAACTGGTCGACAGTTACGTGCTGCTCAAGGATGGCGAAGCATGGCTGCTCGGCAGTCACATCACGCCTCTGATGACCGCCAGCACCCATGTCATCGCTGACCCGACGCGCACGCGCAAATTGCTGCTCAACCGCCGCGAGCTAGAAAAACTCGCCGCTGCTGTGCAGCAAAAGGGTTACGCCTGCGTATGCCTGTCCTGGTACTGGAGCAAGCACATGGTCAAGTGCGAGATTGCTCTGGGCAAGGGCAAGAAGGAATACGACAAGCGTGACACCGAGCGCGAACGTGACGCAGGTCGTGAGCTGCAGCGCGCGGTGCGCAACAAGGGCAAGGAAGATTAATTTTCTGCCTTTAGAGCGTATTCGCGAGCAAGCTCGCTCCCACCTTGGAATGCATTTCAAATGTGGGAGCGAGCTCGCTCGCGAAAGCTATAGCAGCATCACCACAGAAACAACTGATCACATACCCTTGCGCCGCTCCGCCCGAGCCATGCGCTGAACCTCCTGCCGCACCTCTTCCAGCACTTCCTGCACATACAGAATGTGCCGACTGGAAACTTCCCGCGCCTGCTCCGCATGCCCTTCAATAATCGCCAGATACAATTCCCGATGCTGGGTAATCAGCATGTCGCGGGTTTCCGTACGCTGCTTGTACATGCCACCGATGTTGGTCACGACGTTGCGCTTGAGCAGATCAAACAACCCGCGAATCGTGTGCAACAACACTGCGTTATGACTGGCCTCGGCAATCGCCAGATGAAACTTCGCATCCGCCGCGCCCTCTTCCGTCCGGCTCACTTCGTCATGACGCGAATAGCAATCCTGTAGCTCTTCGAACGCGGCAGTCAGTCGTTCGCGATCCACATCGGTGGCGCGCAAGGCTGCGTAATACGCGCACGAAGCCTCCAGGGTGTGGCGAAACTCCAGCAGATCGCGCTGCGCTTCGGGGTTGCTTTCGAGCAATTGCAGCAGTGGATCGCTGAACGTCGAACCCAGCGACTCCACCACATAGTTGCCACCGCCCTGCTTGCTGATCAGCAAACCCTTGGCGGCCAGCTTCTGAATCGCTTCGCGCAACGATGGGCGCGATACGCCAAATTGTTCTGCCAGCGTGCGCTCAGCCGGAAGCCGCTCACCGGACTTCAGCGTGCCTTCAAGGATCATCCCCTCGAGCCGCTCGACAATATCGTCAGACAAACGGCGCTGACGTATCTGATCAAACCCCATAACTCACTTCTCCACGAGCCCGACCGCTCGCCGGGCTCTCTATTCTGGCCTATCGGCGCCTTCACGACACCTACCAGACAACGATCGCTCGAGCAGATCAGATCCGTTCTGCACCGCTGATTCGGCAAAAATTTCGGGGCGGCAAATTGACACACCCATATCAAGGCTTTTACCCTAGCCAACAGCGATTGTAAATTGGTCTTACCAATTAACCAAGAACGCTGACAGTGCCTGACCAACAACAATTAGGGGCCACCCCATATGCAAACCTGGCAACAGATCTATAGCCCGCTCGGCAGTCTCGGCGTCTCCGCACTTGCGGCCGTCATTCCCATTATTTTCTTCTTCCTCGCTCTGGCGGTGTTCCGCCTCAAAGGTCATGTAGCCGGCAGCATCACGCTCGCCCTGTCCATCGCCGTGGCCATTTTCGCCTTCCAGATGCCGGTCGACATGGCTTTTGCCGCCGCCGGGTATGGCTTCGCCTATGGACTTTGGCCGATCGCATGGATCATTGTCGCGGCGGTTTTCCTCTACAAACTGACGGTCAAAAGTGGTCAGTTTGAAGTCATCCGCAGCTCGGTACTGTCGATCACAGACGACCAGCGCTTGCAGGTGCTGCTGATCGGCTTCTGCTTCGGCGCGTTCCTGGAAGGTGCCGCTGGTTTCGGTGCGCCGGTCGCGATTACTGCGGCACTCCTTGTGGGACTGGGTTTCAACCCACTTTACGCCGCAGGCCTGTGCCTGATCGCCAACACCGCGCCAGTGGCGTTTGGTGCACTGGGAATACCGATCATCGTGGCCGGCCAAGTGACAGGCATCGACGCGTTCAAGATCGGCGCCATGACCGGTCGCCAACTACCGCTGCTGTCGCTGTTCGTGCCGTTCTGGCTAGTGTTCATGATGGACGGCATTCGCGGCGTGCGTGAAACCTGGCCGGCAGCACTGGTTGCGGGCCTGAGCTTCGCCATCACTCAATACTTCACTTCGAACTTCATAGGCCCGGAACTGCCGGACATCACCTCGGCCCTGGCCAGCCTGATCTCCCTGACCCTGTTCCTGAAAATCTGGCAGCCAAAACGCACGGCTGGTGCGCAAATCGCCGACACTACGTCCAGCGCCGCCATCACCAGCAGTGTCGGTGGTTTCGGCCAAAAGCGCACCACTGTGGTTTCGCCTTACAGCCTCTGGGAAATTTTCATCGCTTGGTCGCCGTTCCTGATCCTCACCGTGCTGGTGACGATCTGGACGCTCAAACCTTTCAAAGCCATGTTCGCCGCTGGCGGCTCGATGTACGCGTGGGTGTTCAACTTCGCGATCCCGCACCTTGATCAACTGGTGATCAAGACTGCACCGATCGTGGCCGCACCGACCGCCATTCCAGCCGTGTTCAAACTTGACCCGATTTCCGCGACCGGCACGGCGATTTTCTTCTCCGCGCTGATCTCGATGCTAGTGCTGAAGATCAATTTCAAAATTGGTCTTACCACTTTGAAAGAGACCTTCTATGAATTGCGCTGGCCAATCCTGTCGATTGGCATGGTGTTGGCGTTCGCATTCGTCACCAACTATTCCGGCATGTCCTCGACCATGGCCCTAGTGCTGGCGGGTACTGGCGCAGCGTTCCCGTTCTTCTCGCCGTTCCTGGGCTGGCTGGGCGTGTTCCTCACCGGTTCCGATACCTCGTCCAACGCCCTGTTCAGTTCGCTGCAAGCCACCACCGCGCACCAGATCGGCGTCAGCGACACCCTGCTGGTCGCGGCGAACACCAGCGGCGGCGTAACCGGCAAGATGATCTCGCCACAATCAATCGCCGTGGCCTGCGCCGCGACCGGCCTGGTCGGCAAGGAATCGGATCTGTTCCGCTTCACCCTCAAGCACAGCCTATTCTTTGCAACGATTGTCGGGCTGATCACGCTGGCTCAGGCCTACTGGCTCACCGGCATGCTGGTGCATTAAACCTACAAGAAGACTACAAGCGACAAGGAAATAACCGACGCCGGTTCGTGATTCCGGCGTCAGCAATTCACAACCCGGTCTGTAAGGCTGCTGAAAGCAACGCTCTTTATATTCAGCAGCCTCAGCGGACGGATAACCGGGACAACCCGGAGAAACGCCTGATGAGCGAGCTTTTTTACAACGCTGTGCCGAACGCGACCCGCGTGGCACCGCCACTGCCCGAACCTCGGCAATACCCCAGCGAGAAACCGCCACGGGTCTACCTGTTCGGGACGTGTGTGGTCGACCTGTTCTACCCTGAAGCCGGAATGGACGCGATCCACTTGCTGGAGCGCGAAGGGATTCGGGTCGATTACCCACAAGGGCAAAGCTGCTGCGGGCAACCGGCCTACACCTCCGGTTACACCGAGCAGGCACGGACGGTGGCGCGCTCACAACTGGCGCTGTTCGCCGGGGATTATCCGGTGGTGGTGCCATCGGGCTCCTGCGCTGGCATGTTGCGCGAACACTACGCCGACTTGTTCAAGGACGAGCCGCAAACGTTGCAACAGGTTCAGGCCCTCGCGGCACGAACCTACGAATTGGCAGAGTTCCTGCTGTTCGTCTGCAAGGTGCAGCTCAAGGACTGCGGCGAGCCGGTAAAAGTGGCGCTGCACACGTCGTGTTCGGCACGTCGCGAGATGAACACCCACCTGCACGGCCGCGAGTTGTTGGCGCAGTTGAGCAACGTGGATCGGGTCAACCACGATCACGAGAGTGAATGCTGTGGCTTCGGTGGGACATTCAGCGTCCGAATGCCAGACATTTCCGGCGCGATGGTGGCTGACAAGACCCGGGCGTTGAAGGAATCCGGCGCACATACGGTTTTAAGTGCCGACTGCGGCTGTTTGATGAACATCAACGGCTCGCTGGAGAAACAACAGGAAGCGTTGCGCGGCCAACATTTAGCGAGCTTCCTCTGGCAGCGAACCGGAGGTGCGCAATGAGCGCTTCCGCGATTATTCCTACGGTCGCCGTAGAAGAAGATTTCCGCACCCGGGCGCACAACGCCTTGGGTGATCCGCAGTTACGGAACAACTTCCGCACTGCCATGGATTCACTGATGACCAAGCGGGCAGCGGCTTTTGGCGATGCCCACGAAAGAGAACATTTGCGCGCACTGGGCAATTCGATCAGAGCCCGCGCGCTCTCCAAGTTGCCCGACCTGCTCGAGCAACTTGAACAGAACCTGACCCGCAACGGTGTGACAGTGCACTGGGCGGAAACGGTGGACGAGGCCAATGGCATCGTCTTATCGATCATCCGCGCTCACGAGGCGCGGCAAGTGATCAAGGGCAAATCGATGGTCAGCGAAGAGATGGAGATGAACCATTTCCTCGAGGCTCAAGACATTGAATGTCTGGAGTCCGATATGGGGGAGTACATCGTCCAGCTCGACCACGAGAAGCCTTCACACATTATTATGCCGGCGATCCACAAGAATGCCGGTCAGGTCGCGTCCATGTTCCACGACAAACTTGGCGTGGAATACAACAAGGACGTTGACCAACTCATTCAGATCGGTCGCAGAGTCCTGCGGCAGAAATACTTCGAAGCGGACATTGG
>NZ_JBIWAL010000105.1:0-7282 GCF_044760045.1 Pseudomonas sp. NPDC098747
ACACATGCAAGAATACTTTCCAAGCTATCAGGCACAGTCGACCTCACAGCAACGCTGGGAACACCTGCATGCGCTGGCGTCGACCTCCTATGATCGCGGCTTCAACACCGAACTCGACATCACCCTCTACGCCAATATCCACGGATTCCTTGGCGAAAGAGCGCTGGAAGAGCACCCAGACCTCGACGCCATACTCAAAACCCCATCGGAACAAACGCCCGCACAGCGACTCGAACGGGTCGCTGATATCGCCCAGGAACGGGCTGAACCCCCGCTAAGGAGCCAAGGATGACAACGCCAACATCGACCGGCAAAAGCCCGAACAACGTTGCAAAAAGCCGGGACGACGGCAAGTGTGCCATGGGCGGCTGCTCGTTGATGAAGGCAAAAATCCAGCTCATCCCACTGCGTTACGGCCTCGTTGAACGACTCGACCCGTCAAGCGCGCTGACCATGCCGTACAAAACCACTTCTCGCCCACTAGGCATTCGATTGATGCGTGACGGCTGGCTCTACGTCATCGTCGACAAGAAGCCTGAAGCCGTTATGCACGAATACCGTATTCAGGACGGCATCGTTACGCAACTGCTGTGGGAGAAAGGTGAAATTACCGCCAATAAACGCGAAAGTAATGTGGGCGAAGCCGTGTTGGTCTTCCCGCGTTTGAGCAAACTTTACGTCAACTACTCCGAGGTGCAATGGACCGCCGCGAAATGCGCGCAGGTCATCAAGCACAAGTCTGAACGTGAGTACTTCATGCAGAAGGTCGATCTCACCAATGCAGACCCTGAGAAAGGCGCAGCTAATCTACTGACTCCAAGTCAGGCGGAAAAGTGGATTGCGGAAGTTGCAGAGCAGCCGAGCAAAGACCCAGCAGCTACGGGCGCCAAACCCGAAGAAAGCAAAGACTACCTCTGGGAGCAAGCATCGCACTTCAAAAAGACTCAACTCGGTGCGCTGAAAAAACAGGTCAAGGCAGAAAACGAGCGTGACCATCTGTATATGGTCATACAGGATGACATCGGCGTACTGCGCGACCTCGCCGAACATCAGGATTTGGTAACTGGGTGGATCAGTGACTGGAGTGATGCGGAGACAAACCAAAAGAAATATGTGTTTGGTTGCTACATCGAATCCTTGTACACAGTCACCGGCGATACCATCCTGAATGCTGCGCAAGGCGATCCACGCTTTGCCAAACTCAAGGACGAAACAAGCGAAGAGCAACGGCAATCCATCGTCGATTACGTCAACGTTAAAAATCAAACTCAGTATTCAGGCGCTGGTACGCATCGTGGGGCTATTGCAGCTTCAAAGTCGCGGATGCGTACGAGTCTTGGACTTTTGCATTCCAAGTACGAAGACCTGATCGAGACCATCGAAGACAACGCGGATGACGCGCTCGACGGCGCGAAAATGGGACAACAGGGCATCAACGATCTGATCGACCGACCAGCTATGGAAGCCTTCCTGAAACAGCAACGCGCCCAACTCAATCGTTGGAACAAACGACTAGATCTGATCAGTGACGATCGCGCGAATCTAATCTGTGAAGAACGCTTCCAACGCTCAGCCTGGTATTTTGATCCCAAATTTGGCGATCAACTCGACGCAACTCTCGCTACTGAATATGCCTGTATGAGAGACATTTGCCGGACAGATAAAGCGACTGAAAAGCTTGCCGATCTGCTCGAGAAACAGCCGGGGTTTACCGTACCAACCTTCTTCACATTGAGTTTGACTGATCAGAAGGACATGCACTCCAAGGTCACATCTTTCATCAAGTCCCTGCGCGATACCTATATGGTCAAGGACGACTATCAGGGTGCCCAGGCACTCAGCGGAAAATTTGGCAATTTGCTCACTCAGAATCTCGCAGCAGCAATGCAATTGAGTGAAAACGGCATTGTGCTCGGACAGTTGCGCAACACGGCGTATGAGCCGGCAAAGCAATTGCGCCTGGCAGGAGCGCTGGATGAGGCCATCCAAGCGCTACGCAATGGACAGCCGCTAGATCCAGCAAAAGTATTGCGCCGAATTCCTGGCTCGGCCTGGATAGATGTTCTTCGTGCCTTTGGTAAGGGAGGTATTACATTAGAGTTTGCCTCTGCGAATCAAATTGCTGCTTTCAAAGCTGATATGGCCAAACTGATAGATCTGCGCCAGCAAATGACCTCGCTGAAAAATCAGATTCGGCAAACCCTGGCTGATGAACGTAAAGGAAGGTCACCAAAAGGCGGTTATAAAACCTTGGTATCTCGCCGCAAAGCCATTCAACAGACTGTCGCTCCCCTTGAAGGGCGGATAGCTCAAGCCATGAGTCCTGTTGGTGACGGACCGGGCAAGGCTGCCTTCAAAATTAAAGGTCTTAACAATGCTCAGGTGCTTGAGTTTGAGCGGATGGCCGATGACTATCGGCTCAAGCGTCCTTCCAAGGGAATAAGCAAGGCGGTTTTCGCATCAGCTGGAGGGGATTTGTTTTCTTCAGCTGCAGCGGTTCTGCAAATCATCAGCTTTGCGACTGTTTATGGTGAATTTGCTAGAAAAAAAGAGGCGGATTTCTCCGATAAGTTGGCTGTAGCAAATGCTCTTTTTTCAATGTTTGGGGGGGCAATTGCGGCGGCCCAAGGGATTGCCATTACTGGCCTTTCTGTCGCAATTGAAAACTATGCGAGTGCCGCAGCTAAAATCGGATTAGCCTCCAAGTTAGGCAAAATTACAGGTGTATTGGGGCCGTTTTCATATTTTTTTGGCGCTATTGCCGCAGGCACCGGTTTGTATGGTGAAAAAGGGTCCGCCGCAAGATGGACCGAAGCTTTACGGTCAGGCGATGGCGCCAAGCTAGCTGGGGCTAGCATGACGCTGGCTGGAGACTCCGGCCAACTAGTTGTCAATGGCTGGGCGACCGCACGAACAGTTCAATACACTTTTGAAGCTATGACGAATGTAAGCCAGGCGCGTGCTCTTGCGTGGGTTACAGCTGGTGGTAAGTTGCTCAGCGTCGCCGCACGTGCCAACCTGATTGGCCTAGTCCTGACAGGCCTCCAGTTAGGTGGTGAATGGCTATACAACCGTAATAATAAGACGGAACTGGATAAATGGCTGCTTAAAGGTCCTTGGGGCAAGCAGAGCGAAAACCGAAGTCTTGCGGAGGAGCGTTTGATGTTAGCAAATATTACTGCCGCTCCGCAGATAGCCCTACAACAAGTAAACAGCAAGCCCATGGCCGTCTTGAGCGTGCCGGGGATGACAGCCAATGATCTAGAAGATGTCAGTCTCGGCCTCAGTGCTTACTGGTTAACTAACCAACAGCGCAATGACTGGGAAGCGTGGAGCGAACCATTGCTGTGTCAACTCAATCTGCTAGGTGCTCCGGGCGAACCTCTTAAGCTCGGCTTGGAAATATTCCAACACGAAGCTAATGCCCAGCATGGCCTTGCCGTCATTTTACGCTACCACCCCGTAGCCGGTGATAAATCTTTCCGAGAGAAACGATTCGAAACCACGACCCTAAACGCGCAGAATGGCAAGCTGCTTCAATCAGTATCTGTGTTAAGGACACGTACCACGGATGCCCCTTGGTTGCTAGTAACTAGCGACTCCCTGTAGTTGCCTAAACCGCCTACGTTTTCTCGGTTGAATTGCATGCCATCCAAACCTGAACAGCAAGTCGAACTTGACCTTAAAAATCACCGCCCCACGGCGGGTGAAACTCGTCGTTTTGCCACAGGTGAAGCATTATTTTTCTCACCGCTGCCAGTTCCGACCGGGCAAATCCCAATGGATCTCGGCGGAAGTTTTGTTGAAGTCAACGACACCTATCTGGACTTGGGTAGTAGCAATCTCACCAAGTCTTTCCAAGCACGATTAGCTGTGTCACTCCCAACAGTCGTAGTTATCGTTTGTCTATTTGTTCTCCCAACATTGATGGGCTTCGCAGCATTCATAAACCCATTCGGCAGAAGCTTCTGGTTTTACTTCAACGATTTTTTTGAGTTCGGAATATCACTAGCGCTCTGGTGTGGAGGGGGAGCAGCGATGATTGGACTGTACGCGGTTATCAGCACCACAAGGAACAAAGCCCGCGCCAGACCCATCCGATTTAACCGTCAACGCCGAGAGGTCTGTTACTTCCCGAATGGCTCCGACGAAGCTGTGATCCAGCCTTGGGAAGACACGGTTGCGTGGATATCAGTCAGTACCGGATTCACTGGAGTAGGCGTAATCAGTAGCTACACCTTTGGCATGGCAATAGATAATCCCAAGGCCGATACGGTGCACTTTCTCACACAAGAGGTCATGACTCCTGTTCATGGACTAGGCAAATGGGAAGCCATACGTGCCTACATGGAAAAAGGACCGGAGTTCTGCCCTGCTAAAGCACCCTACGAGGGTCGCCATACCTTCGATAAAGAACGAAAAGACATGCACGAGGAATACCAGCACAACGAACGTTCCGCATTAGGAGTTGGTTGGTGGTACCTGACACACCTGATCACTTGGTGGCGTTTTCCGTATTGGGTAGCAGAATGGGACCATCGTTTCAGCATGAAATCTCTACCTGAATCCATTGCTGAGTGGTCCAAACCTCTTCCGCCTGAACAATGGGGCAAGCCAAGCCCAGCGCTTAAAGAGCAAAGCGCGAAAATCGAAAAAGCCTTTGCTCAAGGGCAGGACTTTATGACGTACTTCAAGGCAAACCTAAATGAAAGCAAGGCAGAATAATAAAAAACAGCTGAGCTATATAGTTGCCAGAAATCAGATAATCCGATAACCGCCGGGTCAAATCTAAGCTTTTACAAAAAACGAAAAACAAAGGGGATGATTTATTTTCAAAAGAAATAATCCCGCCCCCTTTTCGAGCATCCAAACTACGACGTTGGTTACGCAAAATAGCAAGCTACTTTCGGCTGTCTCTGTATTGAAGTCGCGCAAAACCGATGCACCATGGCTATTGGTCAACAGCGACTTCCTGTAGGTGCAGGCTTCACCACTTTTCGGTTGAATTACATGTCATCCAAATCAACAAATAACGACGAACCTCATCTCAAACATCAGCGCCCCGTCGCTGGTGAATCTCGACGTTTTACTACTGGCGAAGCAGTGTTTTTCTCGCCACTACCCGTCCCTACCGGCCAGATCCCAATGGATTTGGGGGGAAGTTTTCTTGATATCAACGACACCTACCTGGACCTCGGTAGCAGTAACGTCAATAAGGCATTCCAAACCAGAGTGATGATCGCAAGCAGCATGCTCATTCTGATTGTGAGTTTAATAATCGGCCCTTTCATCGCCGGACTTATGAGTTTTGGTGATCCCTGTGGCAGAACATTTACACATATTTTCATAGAGTTTTTCCCCACCGGTGCTGCAATTGGAGTTTGGGGAGCAGCAGGAGCCACAGTTCTGGGGCTCTATGTTGTCATCAGCACTACTCTTGCCAAAGTCCGTACCCGCCCAGTACGCTTCAATCGTCAACGTCGCGAAGTCTGTTTTTTTGCGAACGGGTCTGACGATCCGGTCATCCAACCTTGGGAAGAAATGGTTTCCTGGCTTTCTGTCAGTACCGGTGTAACAGGGGTCGGCGTCATGAGTACTTATACATTTGGCATGGCATTTGACGACACTAAAACTGATACCGTTCATTTTGTGAACCAAGAAGTAATGACCCCAGTTCATGGTTTGGGTAAATGGGAGGCGATACGTATTTACATGGAAAGAGGGCCACAACACTGCCCCGGTAAAGCTCCATACGAAGGCCGCCATACATTTGATAAAGAGCACGGAGATATGCTTGAGGAGTACCAACACAACGAGCGCTCCGCGTTAGGTGTTGGCTGGTGGTATTTCACTCATGTAATCACTTTATGGCGCTTTCCGTACTGGGTTGCGGAATGGGACCATCGTTTCAGTATGAAGTCTCTACCTGATTCCATTGCTGAGTGGTCAAAATCTATACCAACTGAGCAATGGGCCAAACCAAGCCATGCATTGAAAGAGCAAAGCGCCGACATCGAAAAGGCTTTTGCTCAGGGACAAGATTTCATGACGTACTTCAAGGCAAACCTAAACGAAAGCAAGGCATAGGAATTAACAAATAGCTGAGCTATATAGTTGCCAAAAATCAGGTGGCCCGATAACCGTTACATCAAGTCTGAGCTTCTACAAAACTGGAAGACGCGATCATCGTCGCCATCAACAACAAAATGCACAACTGCCAGGATCCAGGCAACTCGCACTTCACCCACCTGGAAGAAGTGCAGTTCACCTACCGTAAAATCACCTGGACCCACGAAGTATTCGGTACTTCGGGTTCCGATGACTGGCGTGCTCCAGTCGTTTAATTACGGCTGATCGTTACAAGCATCGGCCAGCTCTGCTGGTCGATGTTGTTTACGCCCCTCCAGAATTTCGCGTACGTTGACCCGCTTTTGCGGGCGTCGACGAGCGCCGTTGCACAGCACGAGGAACAAGGGATGTTCGCGCCGGCCAATGAAACCCATTTTGCCCTGACCATCGAAGGTCTTTCCGCTGATTTCCAGGTGTTTACCTTGCAAGGTCGGGAAGCCATCAGCCAGCCTTTTGTCTTCGAGGTGGAGCTGGTCAGTGAGCAGCCGTCGCTGGACCTCGAAACCCTGCTGCACAAACCGGCCTTCCTGCAACTGTCGCCCGACGGCAGCGGCATCCATGGCCAGATCTACCGCGCCGCGCAAGGCGACTCAGGCAAACGCCTGACCCGTTATTCAGTGACCCTGCGCCCGCAACTGTCGTACCTGGCGCACCGCGTCAACCAGCGCATCTTCCAGAATCTCAGCGTGCCGAAAATCATCAGCCAAGTGCTGGAAGAGCATGGCATCCAGAGCAACGCCTACGAATTCAAGACCGGTTCGATCTACCCCGAGCGCATCTACTGCGTGCAGTACGACGAGTCGGACCTGCATTTCATCCAGCGCCTGTGCGAGGAAGAAGGTATCCACTACCACTTCCAGCACACGGCGACGGCGCACAAACTGGTGTTCGGCGATGACCAGACGGTGTTCCCGAAACTTGCGCCTGTGGCCTATCAGCAAGACTCCGGCATGGTCGCCAGCGACCCGGTGATCAAGCGCTTCGACCTGCGCTTGGAAACCCGTACCAGCCGCACCACCCGCCGCGATTACGACTTCCAAAAACCGCGCATCACCCTCGAAAGCGAAAAGCGCGGCGACGCCGTGCCCGACCTCGAAGACTACGACTACCCGGGTCGCTTCATCGATCGCGAACGCGGCAAACACCTGGCCAA
>NZ_JBIWAL010000106.1:0-7076 GCF_044760045.1 Pseudomonas sp. NPDC098747
ATCCCGGTAATCGGCGTTGTCGATACCAACAGCAGCCCGGAAGGCGTTGACTACATCATCCCAGGCAACGATGACGCAATCCGCGCTATCCAGCTGTACATGGGTTCGATGGCTGACGCTGTTATCCGTGGTCGCAGCAATGTTGGCGGCGGCACTGTAGAGTTCGCAGCTGAAGAAGCTCCGGCCGCTGCAGCTGAGTAATTGACGCCCTGGCGTTGACTCAGTAAGCAAAAAGGGGGCTTGGCCCCCTTTTTGCCACCTTGAAAACCATTTGTTAACAGCGCAGCTACAGCATTTGTAACGTGCAGCGGCTAACAAGGGTGATTCGGGAAGAATTGAACGCCCGTTCGATCGGGTGGAATGGTTGAAAACCTATCCAAGAGGAATTTGAAAATGGCAGAGATTACTGCAGCGTTGGTTAAAGAACTGCGTGAGCGTACCGGCGAAGGCATGATGGATTGCAAAAAGGCCTTGACCAAGGCCGGCGGCGACATCGAAAAAGCCATTGACGACATGCGTGCTTCGGGCGCCATCAAGGCCGCCAAGAAAGCCGGCAACGTAGCTGCTGAAGGCGCGATCGCTCTGGTTGAAGACGGTAAGTCTGCCGTTCTGCTGGAAGTGAACTCGCAGACCGACTTCCTCGCTCTGCAAGACGACTTCAAGGCATTCGTTGCTGCCAGCGTCAAAAAAGCATTCGACGAGAAGCTGACTACTGTTGAGCCTCTGATCGAAGCTCAAGAAGCTGATCGCCTGGTACTGGTCGGCAAGGTTGGCGAAAACGTCAACATCCGTCGTCTGGTTCGTGTTGAAGGTGATGTTGTTGGTGGTTACCTGCACGGCAACAAGATCGGTGTTGCAGTTGTTCTGAAAGGCGGCGACGTTGAGCTGGCCAAGGACATCGCTATGCACGTAGCGGCGACCAACCCTGAATTCCTGCTGCCATCGGAAGTTTCCGCTGAAGCGGTTGAGCGTGAGAAGGGCGTTTTCCTGAGCCTGAACGCTGACAAGATCGCTGGCAAGCCAGAAAACATCGTTGAAAACATGATCAAAGGCCGTATCAGCAAGTTCCTGGCTGAGGCGAGCCTGGTTGAGCAGGCGTTCGTCAAGAACCCTGAAATCAAGGTCGGCGACCTGGCCAAGAAGGCCGGCGCTGAAATCGTTTCCTTCACTTACTTCAAAGTAGGCGAAGGCATCGAGAAGCCGGTCGACAACTTCGCTGAAGAAGTTGCTGCCCAGCTGGCTGCCGCCAAGCAGTAAGACGGTTTTAAACTGTCGCCCGAAAGAGGCTGCCCGCTCACGCGCGCAGCCTCTTTTCAGATGGGGTCACCAATTATTTATTGGTTTCCACTTGGAACTGACTTACAAAGCCATGTTCCGATGGCGCTGAAGCAGTGCCAAGCTAGAGTGAACGCCAGCTGAAAACAGCTCGCAAAGAATTTTAAATACGCCGCAGGAGAGATTCGCAATGGCTCAGCAGGGCAGTGGTTATCAGGCTCGCTATAAACGCATTCTACTCAAGCTTAGCGGCGAGGCCCTGATGGGCTCGGAAGAGTTCGGGATCGATCCAAAAGTGCTGGATCGGATGGCGCTGGAAGTCGGCCAACTGGTCGGCATCGGCGTACAGGTCGGTCTGGTGATCGGCGGTGGCAACCTGTTCCGCGGCGAAGCCTTGAGCAAAGCCGGTATGGATCGGGTGACAGGCGACCACATGGGCATGCTGGCCACTGTGATGAACGCCTTGGCCATGCGTGACGCGCTGGAACGTGCGAATATCTCGGCAATCGTCATGTCGGCCATTTCGATGGTAGGCGTGACCGATCACTACGATCGCCGCAAAGCCATGCGTCACCTGAACTCCAAAGACGTCGTGATTTTCGCAGCCGGTACCGGTAACCCGTTCTTTACTACGGATTCGGCAGCCTGCCTGCGTGCAATCGAAATCGATGCCGATGTCGTGCTCAAGGCGACCAAAGTTGACGGCGTCTACACCGCAGATCCGTTCAAAGACCCGCATGCCGAGAAGTTCGATCATCTGACTTATGATGAAGTGCTGGATCGCAAGCTGGGTGTAATGGACCTGACTGCTATTTGCCTGTGCCGCGACCACAAGATGCCGTTGCGTGTATTCAACATGAACAAGCCCGGCGCCCTGCTGAACATCGTGCATGGCGGCGCTGAAGGCACCCTGATCGAGGAAGGTCAACAATGATCAACGAAATCAAGAAAGACGCTCAAGAGCGTATGCAGAAATCCCTGGACTCTCTGGCCCACGCATTTGGTCAGATTCGTACCGGCAAGGCTCACCCAAGCATTCTGGGCAGCGTGATGGTGCCGTACTACGGCGCTGATACCTCCATCACCCAAGTGGCCAACATCACCGTAAAAGACTCGCGCACCCTGCAAGTCGTGGCTTTCGAGCGCAATATGCTCGCGGCTGTCGACAAGGCAATCCAGAGCGCTGGTCTGAACCTCAACCCGACCAACCTGGGCGAGTTGTTGTTGATTTCCATGCCTGCCCTGACCGAAGAAACCCGTAAGGGCTTCACCAAGCAGGCGCGCAGTGCCGCAGAAGACGCTCGTGTTGCCGTGCGCAACATCCGTCGCGATGCGTTGGGCGATCTGAAAAAACTGGTTAAAGACAAAGAAATCAGCGAAGACGAAGAGCGTCGTGCTGCTGCCGATATCCAGAAGCTCACCGACAAGGCTGAGGCTGATATCGACGCGGCTACCAAGCAGAAAGAAGCGGATTTGATGGCCGTATAAGGGTCGAGTTTTTAATGGACAAGACCAAGCAGACTGCGCCGTCCGCGGTGCCGCGCCATGTCGCGATCATCATGGATGGCAACAATCGCTGGGCGAAAAAACGCTTTATGCCGGGTGTCGCCGGGCATAAGGCGGGCGTGGATGCGGTTCGTGCGGTAATCGAGGTGTGTGCCGAGGCCAAGGTCGAGGTGCTCACTCTGTTCGCTTTCTCCAGTGAAAACTGGCAGCGCCCGGCCGATGAGGTCAGCGCTTTGATGGACCTGTTTTTCAAAGCGCTGCGTCGTGAGGCCAAGCGCCTCAACGACAACAACATCAGCCTGCGCATCATTGGCGATCGCTCGCGCTTTCATCCTGAGCTTCAGGTTGCGATGCGCGAAGCCGAGGCCATGACCGCCGGTGCCAACCGTTTTATCCTGCAGATTGCCGCCAACTACGGCGGTCAGTGGGACATCGCACAAGCTGCACAGCGTCTGGCACGTGAAGTTCAGGCCGGGCATCTGCGCCCGGAGGACATCACTCCGGATCTGCTGCAAACCTGTCTGGCAACCGGCGATCTGCCGCTGCCAGACTTGTGCATCCGTACCGGTGGCGAGCACCGCATCAGCAACTTCCTGTTGTGGCAGCTGGCTTACGCCGAGTTGTACTTCTCCGACCTGTTCTGGCCGGACTTCAAACACGATGCCATGCGCACAGCGCTGGCCGATTTCGCTTCGCGCCAACGTCGTTTCGGTAAAACGAGCGAACAGGTCGAAGCTGGAGCCCGGGTTTAATGCTTAAACAACGAATCATCACTGCACTGATCTTGCTACCGATCGCCTTGTGCGGGTTTTTCCTGCTCGAAGGCTCTGGTTTTGCGCTGTTCATCGGTCTGGTCGTGAGCCTGGGTGCCTGGGAATGGGCGCGGCTGGCAGGCTTCACCGCACAATCGTTCCGCGTCGGTTTTGCCGCCGTCGTCGCATTGATGTTGTTCGTCATGTATGTGCTGCCCGGTCTTGCGCCGTGGGTGCTGGGTGCTTCGGTACTGTGGTGGGCTGTTGCGACTTATCTGGTGCTGACCTATCCACGTTCCAGTGAGCACTGGTCCAGCGCGGCCACCAAGCTGGTGATTGGCTTGCTGATTCTGCTGCCGGCCTGGCAAGGTCTGGTGCAGATCAAGCAGTACCCGTTGGGTAACTGGTTGATCATGGCTGTGATGGTGTTGGTCTGGGGTGCAGATATCGGCGCCTATTTCTCTGGCCGTAAATTCGGCAAGCGCAAGTTGGCCCCTCAAGTCAGCCCCGGTAAAAGCTGGGAAGGCGTTTACGGTGGTCTGGCGCTGAGTCTGGTGATCACCGCGATTGTCGGCCTGGTGCGTGACTGGACAGTGGCCGAGTTGCTCAAAGGTCTGATTGGCGCAGCGCTGATCGTCTTTATCTCGGTCGTGGGTGACCTGACCGAAAGCATGTTCAAGCGTCAGTCCGGCATCAAGGACAGCAGTAACCTGCTGCCCGGTCATGGCGGCGTGCTTGATCGCATCGACAGCCTGACCGCAGCCATTCCGGTCTTTGCCGTATTGCTGTGGATGGCTGCGCCGTGAGCCGCCCGCAACAGATTACCGTTCTGGGTGCTACCGGCTCGATTGGCCTGAGCACCCTTGATGTGATTGCGCGTCACCCTGAGCGTTATCAGGTGTTCGCACTGAGTGGTTTTACGCGCCTGAGCGAACTGTTGGCCTTGTGCATACGTCACGTGCCGCAATTTGCCGTTGTGCCGGAAGTCGCTGCAGCTCGCGGTTTGCAGGATGATTTGCGCGCTGCCGGTTTGGCGACCCGTGTGCTGGTGGGTGAGGCGGGCTTGTGTCAGGTCGCTTCTGCGCCGGAAGTCGATGCTGTCATGGCTGCGATCGTCGGTGCCGCCGGCCTGCGTCCAACGCTGGCTGCTGTTGAGGCTGGCAAGAAGATTCTCTTGGCAAATAAAGAGGCGCTGGTGATGTCCGGCGCCTTGTTCATGCAGGCAGTGCGCAAGAGTGGTTCGGTACTGCTACCGATCGACAGCGAGCACAATGCGATTTTCCAGTGCATGCCACGGGATTTCGCTACCGGATTAAGCAAAGTCGGTGTTCGTCGGATTTTACTCACAGCCTCTGGTGGGCCTTTCCGACAGACGCCTATGAGTGAATTGGCGCATGTTTCGCCGGAGCAGGCGTGTGCGCATCCGAACTGGTCAATGGGCCGCAAGATTTCAGTGGATTCGGCCAGCATGATGAACAAAGGTCTCGAGTTGATCGAGGCCTGCTGGTTGTTCGATGCAAAACCGGCGCAGGTCGAGGTGGTGATTCATCCGCAGAGCGTGATTCACTCGCTGGTCGATTATGTCGACGGCTCGGTCCTGGCGCAGTTGGGCAATCCTGACATGCGCACGCCGATCGCCAACGCGCTGGCCTGGCCGGAGCGTATTGACTCCGGCGTTGCGCCGCTGGATCTGTTTGCGATCGCGCGTCTGGACTTTGAAGCGCCGGACGAAGAGCGCTTCCCGTGCCTGCGTCTGGCGCGGCAAGCGGCCGAGGCGGGCGACAGCGCGCCGGCGATGCTCAATGCGGCCAACGAAGTGGCTGTGGCAGCGTTTCTCGACGGACGGGTTCGTTACCTGGAAATCGCGAGTATCATCGACGAGGTCTTGAATCTCGAGCCGGTCGTGGCACTGGATGATCTCGATGCCGTGTTCACGGCGGACGCGAAAGCGCGAGTTCTGGCCGGGCAATGGTTGGCTCGTCACGACCGATAGGTTTTGCAACATAATAGTTTCATGCGGCACTGAACGGGATTGCGGAGAAAGTAGATGAGCGCGCTCTATATGATTGCCGGCACCCTGATCGCCTTGGGTGTGCTGGTCACCTTTCACGAATTCGGCCACTTCTGGGTCGCGCGTCGCTGTGGCGTCAAGGTTCTGCGCTTTTCCGTAGGCTTTGGTATGCCGCTGCTGCGCTGGCACGACAAGCAAGGCACCGAGTTTGTCATTGCTGCGATTCCGCTGGGTGGCTACGTCAAGATGCTCGACGAGCGCGAAGGCGAAGTGCCGGTTGATCAGCAGGATCAGTCCTTCAATCGCAAGTCCGTTCGCCAGCGTATCGCCATTGTTGCGGCCGGCCCTATCGCCAACTTTCTGCTGGCCCTGGTGTTTTTCTGGGTGTTGGCGATGCTCGGTAGCGAGCAGGTGCGTCCGGTTATCGGTGCGGTCGAGTCCGGCAGTATCGCCGCGAAGGCTGGTTTGGTGGCAGGTCAGGAGATCGTCGCGATCGATGGCGAGCCGACCACTGGTTGGGCGGCGGTCAATTTGCAGTTGGTTCGCCGACTCGGCGAAAGCGGTTCACTGCAGTTGTTGGTGCGCGAGCAGGGGTCTACTGCGGATTCGCAGCGCGAACTGGTTCTGGATAAATGGCTTCAGGGTGCTGATGAGCCCGACCCGATCCGCTCGCTGGGGATTCGTCCGTGGCGTCCGGCCTTGCCGCCTGTGCTTGCTGAACTTGATCCAAAAGGCCCGGCCCAGGCCGCCGGCCTGAAAACAGGAGATCGTCTGGTGTCTCTTGACGGACAGGCGCTCAATGACTGGCAACAGGTGATCGATACCGTTCGTACGCGTCCTGATACCAAAATCTTGCTGCGAGTCGAACGCGATGGTGCTCAAATCGACGTCCCTGTCACTTTGGCGGCGCGCGGTGAAAGCAAGACGCCCAGCGGTTATCTGGGCGCGGGCGTAAAAGCTATCGACTGGCCGCCCGAGATGATCCGCGAAGTCAGTTATGGGCCATTGGCCGCGATTGGCGAGGGCGCTCGTCGCACTTGGACCATGAGCATCCTCACGCTGGATTCACTCAAGAAAATGCTGTTCGGCGAGCTCTCGGTAAAAAACTTGAGTGGACCGATAACCATTGCTAAAGTGGCGGGCGCTTCTGCCCAGTCGGGTGTCGCTGATTTCCTGAATTTCCTTGCTTATCTGAGTATTAGCCTGGGTGTTCTGAATTTGCTGCCCATTCCTGTACTGGATGGGGGGCATTTGTTGTTTTATCTGATCGAGTGGACGCGTGGTCGTCCCTTGTCGGATCGGGTGCAAGGTTGGGGGATACAGATAGGTAAAAGTTTGGTGGTCGGGGTGATGGTGCTTGCTCTGGTCAACGATCTGGGTCGACTGTAACGCTTCGCTGAATTGCGAATCTGCCGCATTTTGCGGCAGTTTGTTTATTGCCAGTTGGAATAAGAAAGGACTTCATGAAACGTCTGCTGCTAACTGCGGTTCTCACCGTATTGATGATCGCCGAAGTTCACGCTGAGTCCTTC
>NZ_JBIWAL010000107.1:0-7027 GCF_044760045.1 Pseudomonas sp. NPDC098747
CCGTTGTTGCCGGGGCCGTTGAAGCAGGCGGATGCGGATAAGGCTGGGCAGTTGCTGGTGCCGGCGCAGCGGCAGGCGTTGATGCAGAAGAAGCCTATTTGTGCGGTGTGTGAAGCCGCGAAAATAGCGGCACAGAAGGGAGAAAATTAAATGATAGTTCTGCCACCACTTCCGGATGATCTGCCTTGGAAAACCCCTGCTTACTTGCTGCTGGACGGTGTCAGCGTGCCCAATTTGGCACAACATATCTACCAGTGGGACAACCAGGCTTACAGTCTTTACCAGAAAACGCGCTGGCAAGAGCTGGGAGATATCTCACCCTATTTGATCGCTCTCAAAGGCGCCAATGATCCTCTATTGGCGCACTTTCACGAGCATGCGGTACTCGAATGGGGATATTTACTGTTCAGTGATGCCGATGCTCACAACCTTTGGAGCCACTGGCGCCATTTGCTTACTGTAGAGCACCCAAGTGGCGTGGAAGTCATGCCACGCATTGCAGATCCGGCAGTCATGAACCAGCTGTTCGGGCTAGCAGCAGAGACCGGCAGCGCTCGCTGGTTTGGGCCGTTTTCACACGCCTGCTTGCCGGACGGCGTAGAACTCAAATGGCATCAACACAGCCGACCGGATCCCGCCAACGCCAAACCCGACATCTATCGTTTGACGGACTCAGAACTCACAGCGTTAGGGGAAGTAGAGTTTCGTAATTTCGTCTCGGGGTTGAACGAGCACCTGCAAACTTTTTTTCCAGACTTTATGTCATCCTTGGCAGAGCCTGAGCGTCGTAAGTATGCGCAAAAAATTGCAGATGATGCCTATCAGCAAGGCTTTGCTTCTGAACAGGAAATAACCCTTTACGCGAATGTTTTCGGGTATTTGGCTGGTGAGCACATGACTGACCACCCCGATATATTTCACCTGTTGACGGAGTCAACACCAGAGGCGCCATTGAAGCGTTTGGAGCGTGCGGCCGAACTGGCTGAGCACCGTGCCACTGATCGACAAGGAAGCCTATCGTGACTGCCCAACAACCGCCAAAACCCAGCCCTAATACCGCCGCGATGGCCATGAGTGCGAAGGACACCCGCGTACCCATGGGGGAGTGCCAATTGGCGAAGAAAAAAGTGCAGTTATTGCCGTTGCGTTTTGGACTGGTTGAATACCTCGACCCGAAGGCTGAACTGGCCATGCCATTTCAGACGAAAAGCCAGCCGCTGGGCATCCGGCTGTTACGCGACGGCTACTTGTACATAATCGACGGCACTACTGGTGACCTGCACGAATACCGCGTTGAAAAAGGCCAAATCACCAAGCTTTTGTGGAACAGTCAGGAAGTATCTGACGACACCCGAACCAATTCCGTTGGTGAGCCGCACTTGGTTTTTCCTCGCAATCATGCGTTGTACGCCAGTTACTCGGAAATCCAATGGACAGCTTTCAAATGCTCACAAGTGCTCAAATCCAAGGATGAGCGAAAGCGCTTGATGCAGCCCATCGAATTAGCGAGTGCCTGCCCTGAGAAGGGAGGCGAAAGCCTGCTGAGCAAACTGCAGGCCAAGGAATGGTTGGCCGAGGTGGCTGAGACCGAAACCCGAGCCAAGGCGTTGCCTGAAGGTGCCGACTCAGAAGAGAGCAAACCCTACAATTGGGAATATCAGCCGCTGTTCCAAAATACGGCGATAGAAACACTGACCAGCAAGGTACAGGGCCCGTACAAGGATGATTATCTGTTCCTGGTGCTGCGCGACGATATTGGTGTCATGCGAGATCTTGCCAGCGCACAGTTGAAAGTAGCTGACTGGATGGAAAAATGGAGTGCCGACGATAAGTGCCAAACGCAGTACCTTACCGGATCCTACATTCAGTCGTTGTATGATGTTAATGCCTCACGACTGACTGCCCTCAGCGGCACAGATTCAGACGTCAAAGCATTGAAAGACGAAACTAACGAGCAACAACAATCAAAAATTTATGAGTATCTAAAAGTTCGTCGCGACCATCGTGCCCCTGGTGTATACGGTGACGAAACTCAGTGGCGAAAAGCTGCTCTGGCCAATCCTTACGCGAAAGCGTTTGTCGATATGACCGATTCCATGGGACAGCCGCTTTATAGCAAGCACCAAAGCACAATCAATACTCTAAGCCTTCAAACTTGGGAGGCCCTGCATGGCAAGGATCTTGGCCAGCGCGGTATTGAACACTTAGTCAACCGGGAGGAAATGGAAACATTTGTTACCCACCAGCAAATTCTCCTCTCACATTGGAACAAGCGACTAGAAAAAATACGCGAAGATCGCTTGACTCTGTTCACTGGCGGACTCTTCCACCGGGCCGCGTGGTATTACGACTTCCATCTCGATGCCCAAATCGAGCACCGTTTGAAAACCGAATTCGTCTGTGTGGCAGCCATGTGCCCAGATAGAAAAGCACTTGAAAAGCTCGCCACCTATTTAGAAGCGAATCTGCTAACTGTCGTACCTGGGCTCGACACTTTGGGGCTGATAGATCAAATAGATATCGCCAAAAAACTCGTTGATTTGAGCAACTTAGCAATTGGTATTTTGTCAGCAAAGGAGAATTTGGCAAATGCCGATGCGCTGGGCAATCAATTCAGTAGTTTGATCTCGGCGCGCCTACCCAATTACGCAAAATTGAGTACTCAATTCGCCGGTTTGCAAAGCATGCTAAGTGAGGCGTACAACCCGGCAACCCAACTAAAGGCCGCAGATCAGTTAGAAAAAGCGCATGACGCATTCAGAAGAATGCAGAATATTGACCCAAACACCTATATACGCGGTATCGGAAGCCCCGCGCGATTGCAGTTGCTACGCGAATTTTCTACTAAAGGACTGACTTTACGAGCAGCAACCGCCACTGAGATTGCTACTTACAATCAAGTCAGCGCACAATCTTTGAGCTTGCGTGGTCAGCTGAGCGCTGCATATAAACTGCGCAATCGTGAACTGATGCTGCAATCCTCCGGTTCGGCCCCAGCTGGCAGTGAGGTTGCTTACCAACAGCGAATTGCCCAACTAAAACTACAACTGATACCTCTGGAAGAAAAGCTAAGTGGTGCCCTAACCGTGGGGAGTAACAGCCCCGCACAAATTGGCACAGTCGTCGATGGTTTAGATCCGCAATTGCGTGCAGAAATGAACAGGACGGTTAGTGATTTTCGATCAACGGGAACTTTTAACAAACCTTTTAGCGGCGCCTTAAAGTCGAAGGGGGACTTACTCGCTTTTGGGTTGTTCATCATTCAAGGACAGAAATTCATCGAGGCAGTGAGTACTTTACTTAAAAAAGATAAAGGTTCCTTGTCAGCGAGCGATGCTTGGTATTTTACTGACGCATTCGTTGGTATCGCTGGCGCCGGATTTGCCACAGTACAGGGGCTTTCAGTCACAATTTTCCAAGCTCACATTGAGGAAATGGCAAGTACGGCCGGTAAGCTAAACACCATGACTCGACTAGGTCGGTGGACTGGTATTGCGGGCATCGGTGCTTTCGGTTTTAGTGTGTTATCTGCTTCACTCGATTTACGTAAACACTCTATGCAGTGGACGAAAGCACTCGCTCAAGGTGATTCCAAAGGGCTGGGTGCCTCAACACTACAAATTAGTGGCGACGCAATATTGATCGGCGCGGGTACATGGGGAGCCAAGCATACTGGCTCCATTGTTAAAACCGTAATAAAAACACCGACTGAAATGCGTGTATTCGCTTGGGCAGAAGCGAGCCCAGAACTGGTGTCAATTGGCGCACGCGCCAATTTGATTGGATTAATCGGTACCGCCCTGCAGTTGGTTGGCGAAGGACTTTATAATTATTTCAACTTGGACGAACTACAGAAGTGGATGCAATCCAGTGCATGGGGAAACCAGACAAAGCAGCGTAGTGCCCAAGAGGAGTGGAGCGAGTTGGCAAAGGTAGTGCAAAAACCTACTTGCGAACTCATCCGCGATGAAAAACAGACTTATTTGAAACTTATCCTCCCGGGGGTCAGCACGAAAGAGATGGACAGCCGTCAATTGCAGCTACTTGCGTACCAGCAAAAACGTGATACTCCAATGCGAGGGGGATATAATCCAAATCTCCCGCCACTACGCTGGCAAGAAAGTACTGCCACTTGGGCCACAAGATTTATGGTCGCCAGCAAAGGAAATGAAGCGCTGACGCTCAAACTCCCGATCAGTGACTCCTTGCAAACTTCCGATTTTGCGTTAGCCTTCAATATTGGCTATCAATTAGAAGCGGAGCGCGACTTGATACATCGTACTTGCTTCTTATTAAAGGATTTAAGAATAACCACAAGCCATGGAGTACGAATTCCTACTAAGGGCGAGTACAAACTCGATCCTGTTGACACCTTGCCGATCGGGTTGGGAAAAGGACCATTTAAGATGTTCAAAAAAGACGACTTGGCGACCATCGATGTTTAAAAAACTTTACAAGCGCAGAGGCAAACGTTCAGAAATAGTAGTTCCACCGGATATCCAGAGTCAGCGGCCCTGTGCGGGCGAGATTCGTGCAAAGGGTTTGAACGAGACCTTGTTTTTATCCCCACTACCTGTATACACCGGACAAGCACAGGGTTCGAGTCGTAATTTTTCCAACGTGAATGACACGTTCCTTGAAATAGGTGGCAGCAACTGGGGAATGGTTGAGCAAGGAAAAATACTCGCCGCGGCTATTTGGATGGCACTTTTTACGGCCTTCATAATGCCTAGCCTAGTAATCCTTGCCGGCGTGATTTTTTACCCTGAAAATTTTCCTGACCCTCTTGGAGATTTACTGACCTTTTTAAAGGTCACGACTAGTGTTTCTCTCCTATTCGCTATACCAATAGGGGCGTACTTATATGGAATGTTTTCCGACGTGATTTTTTCTCCAAAAAATTACCCAGTGCGCTTCAATCGTCAACGTCGTGAGGTTTGCTACGTAGACAATAAAACTGATCAGGTTCTGGTGGTGCCATGGGAAGGCGTGGTTGCTTGGGTTGCAAATGCTCAAGGCATCACCAGCTATGGTGCTACACGCCAATACACCTTCGGCATGGGTCTTGAGGACGCCGAACAAGACAAAGTACAGTTTCTTCTTCTCCCACAACCCAGTGACGCGCATGCACTAGGGATGTGGACATCAATCCGAAACTACATGGAAGACGGGCAGATAGTAGATGCGCCGAATCCAATGTTAACTGCGTTGGGACTTACTCCGACTGGTGATCGCCTAAAATCTTATGAAGGGTTGCACACATTTGAAGTCGAGCGCGATGACGCTCGATGGATGAGCAACTCGAACGACGAAGGAGCCAATCTTACGGACAAAGAACGTGAGCATTATGGCTACCCCAAGCGCACACCATGGCCATTACGTCGTTGGTACATTTGGCGCGTGTTGAGCTTCTGGAAAATGCCTTACATACTGGCCGAGTGGAGTTACTGGAAGGGACGTCGCGCTCTGCCAGAAAAAGTAGAGAGTTGGTCACAACCCTTGCCTAAAGAGCAATGGGCAAAACCAAGCCCGGCACTGATAAAAGCCAATCAGCTGGTAAAAAACGCAATGGATAAGAAAGGCGCAACGTTTGTTGATGCATGCAAGGCTGCCGGTTTGCTCTAAAAAATAATTGGCAAATAATTAGACCGGTTTATTCTTAATTGAAAAATAAAACATGTCAGAACTCATTGCTTTTATAACTCGAAAGACCAAGGCTCCTTGGGCGATTATATCAAGCGATACTCTGATCCTGGAAACATGATCCGCCCTTGGTAAAGATGGAGCTGGTCAGTGAGCAGCCGTCGCTGGACCTCGAAACCCTGCTGCACAAACCGGCCTTCCTGCAACTGTCGCCCGACGGCAGCGGCATCCATGGTCAGATCTACCGCGCCGCGCAAGGCGACTCAGGCAAACGCCTGACCCGTTATTCGGTGACCCTGCGCCCGCAACTGTCGTACCTGGCGCATCGCGTCAACCAGCGCATCTTCCAGAACCTCACGGTGCCGAAAATCATCGGCATGGTCCTCGAAGAGCACGGCATCCAAAGCAACGCCTACGAATTCAAGACCGGGTCGATCTACCCCGAGCGCATCTATTGCGTGCAATACGACGAATCCGACCTGCACTTCATCCAGCGCCTGTGCGAAGAAGAAGGGATTCACTACCACTTCCAGCACAGCGCCACGGCGCACAAACTCGTCTTCGGCGATGACCAGACGGTGTTCCCGAAACTCAAGCCTGTGGCCTATCAGCAAGACTCCGGCATGGTCGCCAGCGACCCGGTGATCAAGCGCTTC
This sequence comes from Pseudomonas sp. NPDC098747, assembly GCF_044760045.1. Classification (NCBI taxonomy): domain Bacteria; kingdom Pseudomonadati; phylum Pseudomonadota; class Gammaproteobacteria; order Pseudomonadales; family Pseudomonadaceae; genus Pseudomonas; species Pseudomonas sp. NPDC098747. The sequence goes on from NZ_JBIWAL010000107.1 coordinate 6,300, forward strand.
GACCTGCGCCTGGAAACCCGCACCAGCCGCACCACTCGCCGCGATTACGACTTCGAAAAACCGCGCCTGACGCTGGAAAGCGAAAAGCGCGGCGACGCCGTGCCCGACCTCGAAGACTACGACTACCCGGGTCGCTTCATCGATCGCGAACGCGGCAAACACCTGGCCAACCGCGCCCTCGAACGCCACCGCAGCGACTTCCAGCTCGCCGAAGGCAAAAGCGATCAACCGTTGCTGGTCAGCGGCCATTTCCTCGCCCTGACCCAACACCCGAAAGCCAAATGGAACGACCTCTGGCTGCTGACCGAAATCCTCCACGAAGGCAAACAGCCACAAGTGCTGGAAGAGTCAGTGACCAGCGACACCACCGCGCTGAAAGACGACTTCCATCAGGGCTACCGCAACCGCTTCCAGGCCACGCCGTGGGACGTACCGAACCGCCCGCCCCTGCGCCACCCGAAACCGCGCATCCTCGGCAGCCAGAGCGCCGTGGTCATCGGCCCCAAAGGTGAAGAAATCCACTGCGACCAGTACGGGCGCGTCAAAGTCCAGTTCCATTGGGACCGCGAAGGCCAGGCCGATGACAAAACCAGTTGCTGGTTGCGTGTCTCTTCCGCCTGGGCCGGCGCCCAGTACGGCGGCATCGCCATCCCGCGCATCGGCATGGAAGTGCTGGTGACCTTCCTCGAAGGCGACCCCGACCAGCCGCTGATCAGCGGCTGCCTCTA